>JAKADE010000354.1 GCA_021820785.1 Pseudomonadota bacterium | reverse complement strand
ATTTCCAGCCGCGCGGCTGCCTCTGCGCGCTGCATCAGCCGCACCAGCTGCGTGCGATTGTTGATGCCGAGCTTGCGGTACGCGAGGCGCAGCAGATTGCGGACCGTGGCCGGTGCGAGCCCGCAGCGGCGCGCCACGGCAGGGTAGTCCTCCCCGGCGGCGAACCGCCGCGCCACCTCGTATTCGCGCCGCGTGAGCCGTTCCTGCGGCGGCGTGCAGCACAGGCTCAGCACCAGGGCGTCCGTGAAGCGGCGCGCCTGGATGCGCTCCCCGCGCCCCGCGAGCGCCACGGGCTCCTCGCGCTGTGCCCGCACGAGCAACCCCGCCGGCAGCCGCAGTCCGTTCCACTCTGGCCAGTGCGCACCGATCGCCTCCCCGAGCTGCGCGCCGCAGTGCAGCACCGTACCGTCGCACAGCGTCAGGGCCCGGTGCGGTCCGGGCAGGATCCCCGGTTCGCTCGAGGCGTGCCGCAGGCACAGCGCCCGGTGCACGGCGCGCGACTCGGACAGGTGCGGCATCAGCACCTGCAGACGTTCGCAGTCCCGGGCATCGAACGGCGCATCGCTCTGGGCGCGGTGCAGGGAAAGCCACTCTCCGCCGGCACTGCCGCAGGCCGCGGTCCCGATCAGCAGCTGGCGCTCGATGCGCCCGCGGCGTAGCTGCTCGTGCGCCTGTGCATCGAGGCCGCGCGCCAGCAACGCCGTGGGATCCTCCATGTGCGCCGGCCCGTGAGCACCAGCGGTCGCCTCGAGCGCCTCGGGGAGCTGGCGCACCAGGGTCACGAGCGGCTCGAGCGCCGCCGGCGGCATGCGGTAGGCGTGCAGGCGGTGCACCTGCAGGCGGCTGCCGTCGATCTGGCCGGTGAACCACAACGCCGCAGCGAAAGACACCTGTTCGGTGAGCGCCGCGAGCGCCAGATCCTCGAATGGCTCCGAGACGGCCCGCTGCGCCATGCGGTACAGCTGCTGCGCAAACTGCAGAATTGCTTCCAAGGCACCCCACCCGGCGCGGACTGCGGCCCGCGTGTTATTTCAGTTATGACGTTATTCCGGCGTGGAATGAGCCGAGCCCGATCCACGCCGACCGAAGCAGGATTGCGCTCGATCATACCGCGTCGTGCGCTGTTTGACAGCGTTGCGCCACGCACCTGCAGCGCGCCAACACAACACGACATCCCGGCCCATCCGCCGCGCCCTCCCCCGGCAGGGGCGCGGCGCGCAGCCGACAATGGCCGCGCTCAATGAGGAGTGACGCAGCAGTCCGGAAGAAAGGAAATGCTCAGGGCGCGAGAATGTGATCGACCAGCAGCTGCAGCCGCCGTTCGCCCTGGTATTCGTTCACGTCCAGGCGGTACACCAGCCGCCGCTCGCCCTGCGGCAGCGGCGCGTCGGAGTTTGGATCGAGACTGTTGAATGCGATCGCGTCGAAGGCGCGGTTGCGCTCCCCGTGCACCCACATCTTCAGGTGCCGCTCGCCGACCACCCGGGCCGTGCGCACCGTGAACACACCGTCGAAGCTCGGTTCGGGAAACGCCTGCCCCCAGGGTCCGCCGGCGCGCAGCGCCTCGGCGGTCGGCAACGCAATCTCCTCCACCGTGAGTGCCCCGTCGGTCTCGATCGCGTCGCGCAGTGCGCTGCGCTCGGGCCAGGCGGCCACCGCCGCATCGAAGCAGGCGGCGAACCGATCGAGTTCGGCGCGCGCGAGCGTCAGTCCTGCGGCCATCGCGTGCCCGCCGAAGCGGCCGATCAGGCCCGGATGGCGCGCGTCGAGCTGCGCCAGCACGTCGCGGATGTGGATGCCGGGCACCGAGCGCGCCGAGCCGCGCAGCTCCTGCTCACCGGCCGCGGCGAACGCGATGACCGGGCGGCGCAGCCGGTCCTTCACGCGGCTCGCCACCAGTCCGACCACGCCCTGGTGCCACTGCGCATCGAACAGGCACACGGCGCTGCGCTGCTCGGCGTGCGGATCGCGTTCGGCGAGCCCGCGCACCGCCGCGAGCGCCTCGGCCTGCATGCGGGCCTCGATGTCGCGCCGCTCCCGGTTCAATGCATCGAGCCGCGCGGCCAGCGCCGCGGCGGCGGCCGGGTCGTCCTCGAGCAGGCACTGGATGCCGATCGACATGTCCTCGAGCCGGCCGGCGGCATTGAGCCGCGGTCCGACGGTGAACCCGAGGTCCGCGCTCACCAGGCGCTCGCGCTGGCGCGAGGCGAGCGCGAGCAGCGCGCTGATGCCGGCGACGCAGCGTCCGGCGCGGATGCGCCTCAAACCCTGCGCGACCAGCACCCGGTTGTTGTGATCGAGGGGCACCAGGTCGGCGACCGTGCCGAGGGCGACCAGGTCGAGCCACTCGGCCACGCCCGGTGCGCCAGCGCCGAGCAGCCCCGCGGCGCCCAGCCGGCGATGCAGTGCGGCGAGCACGTAGAACGCCACGCCCACGCCGGCGAGCGAGCCGCTCTCGAAGCGGCTGCCGGGCAGATTGGGGTTCACGATGACGCGGGCCGCCGGGAGCGTCTCGCCGGGCAGGTGATGATCGGTGATGAGCACCTCGATGCCGTGCGCGCGCGCCTCCTCGACGCCGGCGAGCGAGGCGATGCCGTTGTCGACCGTGACGATCAACGTCGGTTTGCGCTCGGCGGCGACGCGAACGATCTGCGGCGTCAGTCCGTAGCCGAACGCGAAACGGTTCGGCACCAGGAAGTCCGCCGTGAACCCCCAGGCGCGCAGCGCACGGAGCATCAGCGCGGTACTGGTCGCACCGTCGGCGTCAAAATCCCCGATCACGAGAATGCGTCCGCCGGCGCGCTGCGCGAGCAGCAGCTCGGCGGCGGCCTCGACCGACTCCAGTGTGCCGACCGGCGTCAGATGCTCAAGGCCCGTATCGAGCTCACGCGCACTGCGAACCCCGCGCGCGGCGTACACGCGCCGCAGCACCGGGTGCAGCGCATCACCGAGCCCGACCGCGTCCTGCACGGGCGTGCGGCGCACCACGCGCAGCGTCACGTCAATGCCTCCAAGGCCGGGCGGCCGCGCCGCCAGCGCCGCCACAGATCCCGCCGCCGCAGACTCCACGCCCGATCGTTCGCGAGCAGCCAGAGCCGCTCGAGCGTCCCGGTACCGATGGCCGCCACCGCCGGGGCGATCCAGCGCTGATCGAGCTCGGCGAGCGCACCGAGCAGATCGGCCTGCCGCGACTGCCGCAGCGCCTCGCTCACCTCGAGCGCGCACAGCGTGCGGGCCCCCGAAGCGTCGAGCACGCGGGCGGCGCTCTCCGGCGGCGCTCGCAGCGTGGCGCCGCCGAGCATCGCCAACCCGGCCAGATACGCCTCCTCGCCGTACACCTCGGCGCGCAGCGATGTGCCTGAGCGCGGCGCCGCCGCCCCTGCCCCGCCGCCCCAGATCCACAACTGCGAGACGGGGGGCGCACCGCGCGCGGCGCGCCCGGCATTCAGCGGATGGGTGTGCAGCCACATCTCGAGTTCCGAGCCGAGGCGCCGCAGGTCCCCTGCCCCCGGGCCCTGCGGCAGCCGCTCGGCGAGCGCCTCGGTGGGCAGCCGGGCCGGATCGAAGGTGCGCACCGGTGCGCCTGCCGGTGCCCCCAGCAGCAGCGTCCCGCCGGGCAGCCCTGTCAGCGTCAGGCCCGAACCGGCGTACAGGGCATTGAAATCCTCGGCGAGGCGCGCCGCCTCGGCCGCTTCGAGGCGCAGCCGGCCGCGCCGCTCCAGATGCACCCGTCCGACCCCTTCGGTGAGGCTCAGCGGCTCGGCGAGCCACAGGGCAGGTGCCGGAACCGCGGCGGCGGCCCCCGCGACGCTGGCCGGCGGCAGTGCGGCATAGCTGGCGAGATCCAGCCAGTGCGCCACCCAGGAGCGCCAGCCGTTCGAGAGCCGCCCGGCGCGTGCGAAGCGCCCGAGCGCCTCCAGACCGGGCAGCGTGCCGCGCGGGGCCGGCGCGCTCCCGGGCTCCGCGCCGAGGTACAGATCCGTAATGACGATGACGAGTTCGCTCACGGGCGGTATCGTACCGTCATGCGATTCACATTAGAGAGCGGAACGCACGTCAACACGGTGCGGGCCTATTCGGCCGAGGCGCTGCGCATCGGCGAGCAGGAAGTGCGGGCCAGCTGCATCGTCAGCGCCGAGCAGCTGATCACCGACTGGGCGCCGCGGCGCTTCGAGGACCTCGAGGCGGCGCATCTGGAGCCGATC
>JAKADE010000353.1 GCA_021820785.1 Pseudomonadota bacterium | reverse complement strand
GATCGGGAGATGGGCGGCGGACGGGATTTCGAGTACGTGAGCGAGGATCCGCTGCTCACCGGGGTGATGGCCGGCGCGCAGATCCGCGGCATCCAGTCCCAGCACGTGATCGCGGTGCTGAAGCACTTCGCCATGAACGACCAGGAGACCGGTCGCATGGTGTACGACGCGCGCATCGGGCGCGCCGCGGCGCGCGAGTCGGACCTGCTCGGCTTCGAGCTCGCCATCGAGCACGGCCATCCCGGGGCGCTGATGTGCGCCTACAACCGCACGCGCGGGCATTACAACTGCGAGAACCCCTGGCTGCTGCGCCACGTGCTCGACGGCGACTGGGGCTTCCGCGGCTACGTCATGAGCGACTGGGGCGCCACGCACAGCACGGTGCGCTCGGCGCTCGCCGGGCTCGATCAGGATTCGGCGTCCAGCGTGTTCGATCACCGTCCGTACTACGGGCCGGCGCTCGCGCAGGCGGTGAAGGACGGCCGGGTGCCCGAGCGGGTGCTCGATGAGATGGACCTGCGCATCCTGCGCTCGATGTTCGCCGTCGGGGTGGTCGATCATCCCATCGAGCGCCGCGCGCATATCAACTTCGCGGCCGACAAGGCGGTGGCCGAGGCCGACGAGGAGCAGGGCATCGTGCTGCTGAAGAATGCCGGGGCGGTGCTGCCGCTCTCGAGCACGGTGCACCGGATCGCGGTCATCGGCGGGTACGCCGACCGCGGTGTGATCGACGGCGGTGGCTCCTCCACGGTGTTCCCGGTCGGCGGCAGCGCCGTGCGCGGGCTCGGACCGAAGGACTTCCCGGGCCCGGAGGTCTATCTGCCTTCGGCTCCGCTCGGCGCGATGATGGGCGAGGCGCCGCAGGCGCGTTTCCGCTACGCCTCGGGACGCAACCTCGCCCACGCGGTGCAGGTGGCGAAGTGGGCCAACCGGGTCGTGGTCTTCGTGACGCAGTGGGCGGCCGAGAGCATCGACGTGCCGCTGGATCTGCGCACGCAGAACCGGCTGGTGGCGGCCGTGGCGCGCGCCAATCCCCACACCGTGGTGGTGATCGAGAGCGGCGGACCGGTCCTGATGCCGTGGCTCGGCCAGGTGGCCGGCGTGCTCGAGACCTGGTTCCCCGGCACCGGCGGCGGCACGTCGATCGCCCGGGTACTGTTCGGTGCGGTGGATCCCTCCGGGCACCTGCCGGTGAGCTTCCCGGCCTCGACCGCCGAACTCGCCTTCCCGCAGCTGCCGGGCGCAGGCCTGCCGCCGGGCAAGCCGTTCAGCATCGACTACGGCCGCCAGGGCGCGGCGGTCGGCTACCGCTGGTACGAGCTGAAGCACCGCCAGCCGCTGTTCCCGTTCGGCTTCGGGCTGTCGTACACGCGCTTTGCCTACCAGGGGCTGCAGGCGTCGCTCGTGCACGGTCGTCTGGTGGTGCACTTCACGGTGCGCAACATCGGTGCGCGCGTGGGGGCCGCGGTGCCGCAGGTGTACGTTGCGCCTGCCGACGGTTCGGTGCCGCGCCGGCTCGCCGGCTGGCGCAAGGTGCGCCTCGCCCCCGGGGCCGAGCGCACACTCACGGTGACCGTCGATCCGCGGCTGCTCGCCGAGTTTCACACGAAGTCCCAGCGCTGGGTCCGTGCGGCCGGATCGTACGAGCTGTCGCTCGGGGACTCTGCCGAGCACCAGGTGGAGACGGTCCGTATCCAACTGCCCGCCTGGCAGCACTCGGCCCGCTGGCCGGTCGACTACCGCAGCGCGGCGGTCCCGCTCCGCGCGCCCTGATCCCCCCGGGGCGCATCCCGCCTGCCGGGGCCGCGATACGCGGCCCCGGCAGGGTCCGGGCGAGCCCGGCTGCCCGGTCATCGGTCCCTCAAACGGTGTGCTGCGGCGCGGGCGGCTGGAGGCTGACCGGCGCGTGCCGCAGGCCGGGCGCAGATGGTGCTTCCTGTGACTTGGGACACACCCGAGGGGCGCCTCGGGTCGGATGATCATGCTCGGCTGAGGCTGATGCGAGCCGGGAAAAGATGTCGTGGTGATCGCGCTCGTCGTACCCACGCTGTACCTTCTGGCAGGCGTGATCGTCTGCGCGATGCTGCATGTCCTGGCGGCCGCAAAGGCGCGTCGGCCGGACCGTTCGGCGCTGCTGGTCTTTGTGGGCATGGGCCTGTTCGCCGCGCTCGCGGCGATCTTCAGCGCCCAGAGCATGCAGGCCGGGACGGGCGCGCAGTTCCTGCGCGCCCTGAAACTCAACATCGATTGCATCATCGTGGCGACCGGGTGTGTCGCGGCGTTCGTGGCGCTCTACGTTGGACATCACGGGCGGCGCGCGCGCGCGCTGCTCGGCGCCTATGCGGCCGGCTGCGTGGCGTTGATCGTCGCCAACGAGCGGTCGCCGTACGGCATCCAATATCGGCGCTTCAGCGGACTTACCCGGCTCAGGCTGCCCTGGGGCGAGACGGTCACGCGCGGCGTCGGCCAGAGCGGACTGCCGACGTTCCTCGGGGTGTTGCTGCTCTACGGAGTGATGATTTACGCGATCTGGGCGCTCTGGGGTCACTACCGCCGCACCCGCGAGCCCGGTGCGCGCTGGCTGTTGATCGCTCAGGCGTGCTTCGTGCCGCTGGCGGTGCTGGGGCTGCTGGTGCGTCTGGCGATCGTGCACGGCTTCGAGCCCGGCCCGCTCGGGTTCCTGCTGGTGGTCGCGGCGATGAGTGCGGCGGTCATGTGGGAGACGCAGCATGCGCTGCGGCTCTCCGAGCAGCGCTTCCGGGTACTGTTCGAGCGTGCCCCGGCGGCGATGGTGGCGATCGACGCGGCGAGTGGTCGCATCGTGCAGGCGAACGCCGTGGCCTGTGTGCTCAGCGGTTACGAGGCGGGCGAGCTGATCGGCAAGACGGTCGGGGAGTTGAGCGAGGCGACCCAGCCGCCGCAGACGTCCGAGCGGTTTGCGGCGCTGCGCGCCGGGACCTGCGAGGAGCAGCGCCTGGAGTGGATCCTGCGCGACAGAAGCGGCGAGCCGCATGTCACCGATTGCTCAGTGACGGTGCAGCGGGATGCCGGCGGCCGGGTGGCTACACTGATTGCCTGTCTGATCGACGTCACCGAGCGCAAGCGCATGGAATCGGCCTTGCAGCGCGAGAGCGGCAAGAACCTTGCGCTGCTGCGCAATTCGAGCGACGGCGTGCACATCCTCACGCCCGAGGGGCACGTGATCGAGGCGAGCGACTCGTTCTGCGAGATGCTCGGTTACCCGCGCGAGCAGGTGATCGGCATGCACGTGTCGCAGTGGGATGCGCTGTTCACGCCCGAGCAGCTCGTGGCGATCCTGCATGACCGCTTCGGTGAGCCGCGTCGCACGGTGCTCGAGACCCGGCACCGGCGCCGCGACGGCTCGGTCATCGAGGTCGAAGTCAGCTCCGTGGCGCTGCGCCTCGGCGACACGCCGGTGCTGTTCAATTCTTCGCGCGACATCACCGCGCGCAAGCACGCCGAGACGCGCCTGCGCGAGAGCGAAATACGTCTGCGCACCCTGATCGAGCAGTCGCCCGTCGGCATCTCCTTCAGCCGCGATGGCACCACGATCGATGTCAACGCCCGCTACGCCGAGATGTTCGGGTACCGCAGCGCCGCGGAAGTGCTCGACACCCCGTACCTGGATCGCATCGCACCGCGGGCACGTTCGGCGGTGCGCGAGATCATCGAGCGGCGCCGCGCCGGCCGTGACGCGCCCGCCGAGTATGAGACCGTCGGGCTGCGCCGCGACGGCAGCGAGTTCCCGGTGTTCGTCAGCGCACGGCGGATCGTCCTCGAGGACGGTCCGCTCACCGTGGCCTGCATGCTGGATTTCACCGAGCGCAAGCAATTCGAGGATCGGATCCGCCAGCTGGCCTTCTTCGATCAGCTGACCCGTCTGCCGAACCGCGAGCTGCTGCAGGATCGGCTGCGTCAGGCGATCTCCGCAAGCGTGCGGACCGACCGCCACGGGGCGCTGTTGCTGTTCGGACTGGACAACTTCAAGAGCATCAACGAGACGCTGGGTCACGCCGCCGGCGATGCTCTGCTGCAGCAGGTGGCCACCCGCCTCGCCGGGGAAGTGCGCGATGGCGATACGG
The DNA here is from genome assembly GCA_021820785.1 of Pseudomonadota bacterium. The sequence goes on along the minus strand of JAKADE010000353.1, from coordinate 109 downwards.
TGGCGCGCATGGGCGGGGACGAGTTCATGGTGTTGCTGGAGGATCTCGGACCGCAACCCTGGGCGGCGGCGGCGCATGCCGAATCGTTCGGCTTGAAGATCATGCGCAT
>JAKADE010000352.1 GCA_021820785.1 Pseudomonadota bacterium | reverse complement strand
GTTCAAGGTCAAGCGCGGCAAACAGGAAATGTACGTCAAGGACGAGGCGGAACTCGACGCGGTGCTGCTGAACTCCGCGCTGGAAAATGCGGCGCTGCACGTCAACGCCGAAGCCCCGCCCCTGCAGGGGCCCGGCCTCGAAGCGCTGGCCCGCCAGTACACCGAGGTCCAGGCGATCATCAAGCGCTGGTCGCGCCGCTACGACGAGCGTCTCCTGGAACAGCTGATCTACCTGCCCGTGGTGCGCCCGCAGGATTTCGACCAGGCCGACTGGCTGAGGGCCTGGGCGGCCCAACTGCATCACAGCCTCAACGCGCCCGATGACGCGACCCGTACGTACGCGGTCGAGTTGCGCGACGCGCCCGCCCAGGGACACGGGCCACGCGTCGTGATCCGTCGCACCGAACACGGCACCGACAACACCAAGTACCTGACCCGCGAATTCTTCGAATCCGCCGAGTATCAGCGCATTGCCGATCTCGCCCGCACGCTCGCCGGCCTGATCGGAGAGGGCGCGACGGTCACTCGCGCAGATGCTCGTCAGCCGGTCGGCTCCTTCAAGGAGGCCATGAAGTGGCTGTTTGACCAGGCCCGCAAGGGCCAGAGCATCCAGCGCTACAAGGGACTGGGCGAGATGAATCCCGAGCAGCTCTGGGAGACGACCATCAACCCCGAGACGCGCCGCCTCATGCAGGTGAAGATCGAGGATGCCGTCGCCTCCGACGACATCTTCACCACCCTCATGGGCGACCAGGTCGAACCCCGCCGCGAATTCATCGAGAAGAACGCGCTTTCGGTGACGAACCTCGATATCTGAGCGACGTTCGCTACAGGTTCACGGCGGCCATGCCGGCCGGCGGATAGCGCGTGCCCGCCGCGGCACCCGGAGGGAAGGCGGCATCGAGCGTCTTGAAGTCTGCCGCCTCGAGGCGCACGGCCAGTGCGCCGAGGTTCTCTTCGAGACGTTCGCGCCGCTTGGTTCCCGGGATCGCAACGATGTCCTCGCCCTGGGCGAGGACCCAGGCGAGCGCAAGCTGTGCAGATGTACAGCCTTTCTGGTTCGCGAGCGCCTGCACGGCCTCCACCAGGCGCAGGTTGCGGGCGAAATTCTCGCCCTGGAACCGCGGGTGATTCCGGCGGAAATCCTCCGCACCCAGGTCCTCCGGCCGCCGAATCGCGCCGGTCAGAAATCCCCTCCCGAGCGGCGAGTAGGCCACGAGCGCAATGCCCAGCCGCCGGCAGACCGCCAGCACGCCGGTGTCCTCCAGATCGCGCGACCACAGTGAAAATTCACTCTGCAACGCGGCGATCGGATGTACCCGCACCGCGCGCTCGATCGTCGCCGCGCCGGCCTCGGAAAGCCCGAGGTAGCGCACCTTCCCGGCGCGCACCAGGTCGGCCATGGCGCCCACGGTGTCCTCGATCGGCACCTGCGGATCGACACGGTGCTGGTAGTACAGATCGATGTGCTCGACCCCGAGCCGCTTCAGACTCGCCTCGCAGGCGCTGCGCACGTAGTCCGGCCGGCCGCTGATGCCGCGCTTGGCCGGATCCGCCGCGTCGCGCACGATCCCGAACTTCGTCGCCAGGAATACCTGCTGGCGCCGGTCCCGAATCGCCCGGCCCACCAGCTCCTCATTGACGAACGGGCCATACATGTCCGCCGTGTCGAGCAAGGTCACCCCACGCTCGAGCGCCAGGTGGATCGTGGCGATGGATTCCGCATCGTCGCGTACGCCGTAGAACTCGCTCATCCCCATGCAGCCGAGTCCCAGGGCGGAGACGCGGGGACCATTCTTGCCGAGCATTCGGGTCTGCATGGGACACTCCTTGGCGCGCACGCGCCATTCAGCACAGGACCGGGAAGCGCAGAGTATAACGCCGCCGTGTGCCGCGATCCTCGGAGCAGCCGCACCATGACGGTGCAGTGGTGGCAGAATCCGCCCTTCACTTTTACCGGCCCGAAAGGGACCCCACGCATGTCCACCGACACCCTGACCCCAGAGGCGCTGCAGCTCAGCCCCAGGCGCCACACCAGCACCGCACGCACCGTCGAGCAGCTGGTCGCCGAGCAGCTCGCGCATTTCGGCATCGCTGCAGACTCCCCGCATGGCCAGGCACTGACCCGCCTGACGCGCGCCCTGATCGACGCCAACGGTGCGGCGCAGGATGCCTGGCGCCTGACGAGTGAAACGCTCGCTACACTCGAACGCCGGGACCGCATCGCCTGGTTCAACGCCAAGCGCTTCGCCTGCTTCCAGCTCGCCAAAGTGCTCGACACGCTGCAGAACCCGTTGCGAGCCACCTATCAGTCGATCATGGACGATGCGCCGACGGCCATCGCCAAGGGACCGAACCCGCTGTTCGACAACGTGACCGCGTTGTTCAGCGCCACCCCGGTCATCACGCGCACGGCCACCTACGTCTACGCCTGCACCGAGTGGGTCGAGGACGCCTTCCAGGGCAAGGAGCTGCTGCACGAGATCTACTCACGGCTGCTGAACCCCACCTCGATCTGCCTCGCCAACCACATCGTCGACCTCGAAGCCGGGCCCGATGCCGCCCACTATTTCGCCTGGAATTTCAATTCCGGCATGGCCGCGATCGACGCGACGCTCGCGAACCTGGTCGGCTACGAGGACATCGTCCTCGCCAGCCGCAACGTGTACGGCGGCACGTACCAGCTGCTGCACGACTGGTACGGCAAGCGCAGCAACCTGAACGTCTCGGTCGAATGGTTCGACGGGGAGAGCGGCGCACAATTCAGCGCGCGTCTCGCCGAACTCGAGCGCCGCTATGCCGACCGTCTCGCCCAGGGGCGTCAGATCTACATCTACCTCGAGTCCCCGTGCAACCCGCACGGCAACATCCTCGACGTCCCGGCCATCTGCCGCGCCGCGCACGCCAGGGGCCTGACCGTGATCTGCGACGCCACTGTCGGCACGCCGGTGCTGCAGCGGCTCCTGCAGCGCCCCGAGCGTACCGAACGGCCGGACTTCCTCATCCATTCCTACACCAAGGACATCTGCGGCTCCGGCAACACCACCGCGGGCGTCGTGATCGGCCGCACCGAGCGCATGTTCCTGCCCAAGGGTCAGAGCGTGCGGGCCACCGGCCACGACGGGCACGAGCGCGAATATCGCTGGGACGAGACCATGTTCTGGAACGTGTACTACGTCAAGGGCGCGTTCCTCGATGCCGACAAGGCATTCGAGGTGTTGAGCGGCATGCGCACGATGGAACTGCGCGTGCTGCAGAAATGCATCAACACCATCGTGCTGGCCCGTGCGCTGGCGCTGCATCCGATGATCAACGTGCACTGCTCGGCGGTCCACGGCCATCCCAACGGAGCACTGCGCGAGCAGCTGATGACGCTCGGACTTCCCGCCCCGCTGTTCACCATCGACTTCGAGGGCACCGCACGCCATCCCGGTCGACTCGAGCAGAGTCGCCTGGAGCGCCTGCTCGACAGTCTGGAGCCGGCGTTCGGCCTGCAGGTGACGCTCGGACAGACCAACACGGTGGTGCTCTGCCCGGCCCTGACCAGCCACTCGGAGCTCAACGAGCAGGCCCTCGCGGCCGCCGGAATCACGCCGACCACGCTGCGCATTTCGGTCGGCGACGAGGATCCGCGCTACCTGCTCGAGCACCTGCGCCAGGCCGCGGCGCTCGCCGCGGGCGATGCCGATCCGGACTTCGCGGCGGGCTTCCCCGGCCGCGAACGCCTTAACGAGATCTACCAGGAGGTGTACACCGACGTGCATCGCCGGTGGATCGAGGCGCGCTGCGCCGGCTGAGCGTTACCGGGGCGCGGCCGGGACGGCCGCGCCCCGCCCCGTGAGCGGCTCAGCGAACCGGATCGAACCTGAGCAGCTGCAGCGACCCTGGCGTGAACGGCGCGTGCCGCGGCCGCCTGCCGCCGCGCCAGGCGGCGAAGAACGCCCGCAGCGCCTTCGCCGTGGTGTGTGCCGCCACGATGAACACACGCCCGGTGAGCGGATCGAGCGCCATCGTCCGTCCCGACAGTTCGGTCCTGACCGGCGGCAGCGCCACGTAGGTGTCGGCATTCACCTCGCGAATCACCGAGAGCGTTCCGCTCATCCCGTTGGCACTGAAGATGAGCCGGCGGCGCGGATCGAAGCGGTCCGCGTCGGTGCCCGCGCCAATCGGCAGCGTGGTGATCACGGCGCCGTCGGTGGAACTGACCACGACCAGATGG
>JAKADE010000351.1 GCA_021820785.1 Pseudomonadota bacterium | reverse complement strand
GTGACATTGTCGGCCACGGCCACCTCGATCTGCGGCAGCTGCTGGCGGATCTCGAGGGTGCCGATGAGCTCGGCGAGCGGCTCGATCCACTCGCCCACCGGGGGCGCGAGCACGTCGCAATGACGGACGTCGGCGACGTATGGCGCGCTGCGCTCGCGGAACCCGACCACCACGCGGCCCTTCTTCGGCACGTATTTCACACCGAGCCGCGCGCGGCGCCGGTAGCCCCACACGGGGCCGGCCAGCGGTTCGAGCCAGCGCGGACACTCGACGCGCGCCAGGCGCTCGAGGTTGTCCGCGAGTTCGGTTTGTTTCAATGCGAGCTGCGCCTCGCTCGAGAGGTGCTGCAGCAGGCAGCCGCCGCACACCCCGAAATGCGCACAGCGTGGCGTCACTCGCGCCGCGGACGGTTCGAGCACCTCCAGCAGGCGGCCCTCGTCGTGCTGGCGGTGCCGGCGCGTGCGCACGAAGCGCACCGTCTCCCCCGGCAGCGCGCCGGGGATGAAGACGGTCTTGCCCTCGCGCACGATCCCCTCGCCCTCGTGCGTCAGCCCCGCAACGGACGCGCACTCCTCCACGGCCTGTTCCTGGCGTATCGCGCGCGAGCGGCTCATGCGAGCGCGTCCCAGGCCTCAAGGAACTGCCTGAAGTGCGGCTCCTCGCCGCTGCGCAACAGCGCGCGCACCCGCTCCACCTCGCTCTGGTGCGCCTCGCGGGTGAGCCGGCCGCGCAGCAGCTCGAAGCGCAGGTACACCAGGTAGGTGTTGAGCACGTCCGTCTCGCAGTAGCGGCGGATCCCGGTGAGGTCACCCGCCTGGTAGGCGTCCCACACCTGCGCCCCGGAGAACCCGAGCTTGCCCGGGAAGCCGAGCAGCTGCGCGATGTGCTCGAGCGAGACGCGCCCGCGGCCCTGAAAGCCCGACAGCACGTCCATCAGATCCAGATGCCGCCAGTGGAAGCGGCTCAGGTAGTTGTTGTAGCGGAACGCCGGATCGGAATCCCCGGTCTCCCAGAAGCGCGGCGCCTGCACGCCGGCGGCGAGCGCCCGGTAGGTGAGCACCGGCAGGTCGAACCCCGACCCGTTCCAGGAGATCAGCTCCGGCGAGAAGCGCTCGATGCCGTCGAAGAACCGCTCGATGAGCTCGTGCTCCGCGGAGTGCTCATCGCCGAGGCTCCACACCTTGAGCGAATCGCCGCGGCGCAGCACGCAGGAGATCGCCACCACCCGGTGCTGCTCGTGGGAGAGAAACTCCCCGCCCGAAGCCTGGCGGCGCAGGGAATACATGGCTTTGGCGACCGCCGCATCGCTGAGCCCGTCGAGTCCGTACAGCCGCCGCCCGAGGGCGACGTCCGGCACCGTTTCGATGTCGAATACCAGACAGTTCATAGATTCAGCACATCCTCGCGCTCAGGGGGCGCAGCACTTATTGTGCCCGCAGCAGCACCGCGACCGCCACGACGAGTCCTGCCTCGTCGGTGAGCGTCACATGACCCTCGCCGATACCGAGCGCTCGGCGCACACGCTCGCCGCGCTCGGAATACACCACTTCGGGCTTGCCGAGGCGGTTCTGCACGACCCCGACGTCGCGGATCCACACCCCGTTGGCAAAGCCCGTGCCCATCGCCTTGACGATGGCCTCTTTGGCCGCAAAGCGCATCGCGAGGAAGCGCTGCGGCCGGCGGGTCCGCGCCAGTTGGGTGCGCTCCACCGGCATCAGCAGCCGCTCGATGAACCGCTCGCCGTGCCGCTCGAGGACCCCGTCGATCCGCTCGGCCTTCAGCACATCGATGCCGATGCCGAAGATCATGCGCGCGCAGCGTCGAGCAGCGCGCGCATCTGGCGTACGGCCGCCGGGAGTCCGTCGAACACGGCTCGCGCGATGATGGCGTGCCCGATGTTCAGCTCGACGATCGGGGCGATCGCGGCCACCGGCTGCACGTTGTGGTAATCGAGGCCGTGGCCGGCGTGCACCTCCAGGCCGAGCCGCGCGGCGAGCTCCGCGCCGGTGGCGAGCCGCTCGAGCTCTCGGGCCCGGGCCGACCCGCTCGCCTCGGCGTACGCCCCGGTATGCAGTTCGATCGCAGGAGCGCCGGCGCGCGCGCTGGCTTCGATCTGGGTCGGCTCCGGATCGATGAACAGCGCCACCCGCACGCTGTGCGCGCTGAGCCGCGCGATGGCCGCACGCACCCGCTCGAGCTGACCGGCGACCTCGAGTCCGCCCTCGGTGGTGAGCTCCTGGCGCTTCTCCGGCACCAGGCAGCAGTGCTGCGGACGGACCTCGCAGGCGATGCCGATCATCTCCTCGGTCACCGCCATCTCGAGGTTCATGGCGGTCTTGAGCAGTCCGCGCAGGGTGCGCACGTCGGCATCCTGGATGTGGCGGCGATCCTCGCGCAGATGCAGGGTGATGCTGTCGGCGCCGGCGCGCTCGGCCTCGAGCGCAGCATGCACCGGATCGGGTTCGCGGCCGCGCCGCGCCTGGCGCAGCGTCGCAACGTGGTCGATGTTCACGCCGAGGGCGATCGGGGAGTGGGTCACGGGATTCTCCGCAGGGCTCGGACACCCCCGCAGCAGGGGCTCATGGCGGCATTTTCCCGTAGCGGGCGGTCGGAAGCGACCCCCGCTTCAGCGCCTGCGCCACGCGGCGCGTGGCGAGTTCACGCCCCTCGAGACACTCGGCGATGGCCGCGGCGAGCAGCACCCGGGCATCGGCGCGCGTACGGGCCGCCTCGAGATCACCGCGCGCGAGCGCCTGCAGCGAATGACCGGCGAGCGCTCCGGGTTCCTCGCCCGCCACCCGGTAGAGCCCCTGGGCGGGCCGGAAGCGGTAGAACCCCCCCGGCTCGATCGGCTGGCCGCCGGCCTCGGTGGCCAGATCCAGCCCGTAGCCGACGGCGCTCAGCAGTTCGAGCTCGAAGCGCCGCAGGGCCGCCTCCAGCGCCTCGAGTCCGGCACCGGCGCGCAGCCGCGCCAGGGCGACCCCATAGGCGTCGAACAGCTCCGGGGCCGCATCGTGGCGCAACGTGAGCTTCAGCAGCAGCTCATTGAGGTAGAACGCGCTCATCACGCTCGCGGCCGGCAGCGGCGGCGCCGGTGCGGCGCACTCCGCCCCGGTGAGCTGGCCGGCGTCCCGGCCCTGGGTGAACGACAGCAGCAGCGGCTGAAACGGCTGCAGCACCGCGGCCAGGCGCGACTTCGGACCGCTCACGCCGCGCGCGAACAGCGTCAGCCGCCCCTCGGCGCGCACCAGCACTTCGAGAATCCGTCCGCTCTCGCGGTACGGCCGATGATGCAGCAGGTAGGCCGGCGCGAGCTGGACGCGGCGGGCCGGGGCGCTCATGAGTCGAGGCCCAGATCCTTCAGCGCCCGCGCATTGTCGGCCCAGTTCTCGCGCACCTTGACCCACAGCGTCAGGTGCAGCCGCTCCCCGAGCAGCGCATTCAGCGTCCGGCGCGCGGAACTGCCGACGCGCTTGAGGCGCTCGCCGCCGCCGCCGATGACGATCGGCTTCTGGCCTTCACGGTCGACCCAGATCACCACGTCGACCGCGAGCTGGCCGTCCTCGTGCCGCATCCGTTCGACCTCGACGGCGATGCCGTAGGGGACCTCCTGGTTCAACTCCAGGGTGAGCTTCTCGCGCACCGTCTCGGCGATGCGAAACGCCGTGCCGCGGTCGGTGAGCGTGTCGCGCGCGAACAGCGGCGGGGACTGCGGCAGCTCGGCGGCAATGGTGCGGACCAGATCCTCCAGGCCCTGCCCCTTCAGCGCCGAGACCGGCACCAGCGCGATGAACGGATGGCGCGCGCTGAGCTCGGCCAGATACGGCAGCAGCCGCTCGCGCGGGCGGACCTGATCGACCTTGTTCACCACGGCGATCGCCGGGCGGTGCGCCTGCGCGATACGCTCGAGCGCCAGCTCGTCCTCGCCGGTCCAGGTGAGTGCCTCGAGCACCAGCACCGCCACGTCCGCATCGGCGAGCGCGGAGGTCGCGGTCCGGTTCATCGCCTTGTTCAGCGCCCGGCGCGCCTGGCGGTGCAGGCCCGGGGTGTCGACGAAGGCGATCTGGGCGTCGGGGCGCTGCACCAGACCGAGGATGCGGTGGCGGGTGGTCTGCGGCCGCGGCGTGACGATGCTGACCTTGGTGCCCACCAGCGCGTTGAGCAGCGTCGACTTGCCGACGTTGGGCCGGCCGACGAGCGCCGCGAAGCCGCAGCGCAGCAGC
>JAKADE010000350.1 GCA_021820785.1 Pseudomonadota bacterium | reverse complement strand
CGGAGAACTACATGGGCGCCGGCGGCCCGCCCCACCGCTACCTCACGGCGATCCGCAACGACTATCCGCTCTCGCTGCACGGCGTGGGACTGTCAATCGGATCGGACGGTCCGTTGGACGGTGCACATCTGCGCCGCGTGGCCGCGCTGGTGCGTCGCTACGAACCGGGGCTGTTTTCGGAGCACCTCGCGTGGTCGTCGCATGGCGGGACGTTCTTCAACGACCTGCTGCCCGTGCCCTACACCGCCTGCACGCTCCAGCGCGTATGCGAACATCTCGATCAGGTGCAGGAATCCCTCGGTCGACAGATCCTGCTCGAGAATCCCTCGACCTATGTCGCGTTTGCGCAGAGCACCTACGCCGAGCCGGACTTCATCGCCGAGGTGGCACGCCGCAGCGGCTGTGCGTTGCTGCTCGACATCAACAACGTCTACGTCGCCTGCACGAACCAAGCGTGCAATCCGCAGCATTACCTCGAGCAGTTTCCGCTCGCTCAGGTTCGCCAGATCCACCTCGCTGGGTTCAGCACCGATGCCGACGCACACGGCCGAACGCTATTGATCGACACTCACGACCGGGAAGTTGCCGATTGCGTCTGGGCTCTGTTCGCCCAAGTACTTGCTCGCGTCGGTGCGCTACCGACGCTGATCGAATGGGACCAGCACGTACCGCCATGGTCCGCACTCGCCGCTCAGGCCGAGCGCGCGGAGCGGGCATTGAGCACGCACGCCGCTGCGCAGGGGGGACCCCGTGTCGCCCTGGGCTGATCTGCAGGCGCAGTTCGCGCAGGCGCTGCGGTTTCCCGCGCAAGAGCCACCGGCCGGGTGCATTGGCCCGGACGGTCACCCCGACACGCAACGCTTTACCGTCTACCGCAATAATGTGCTCGCCGGGCTCATCGACGCCCTCGTCCAGAGCTATCCGGTCGTGCAGCGGCTGCTCGGCGTAGAGTGCTTCGAGGAGACCGCGCGCCGGTACGCCATTGAGCATCTGCCCCGCTCCCCGGTGCTGCTCGAATACGGCGACGGGTTTGCAGACTTTCTCGAACGGTTCGAGCCACTCCAAGCGCTCGAATACCTCCCGGACGTGGCACGCATCGAACGCGCCTGGCTCGAGTCCTATCATGCTGCAGAGGCGCCGGCGCTCGAACCCGCCGCGCTTGCCCGCCTGCCCGCGGACCGTGCCGCAGACCTGTGTGTGACGTTGCACCCGTCCGTGCGTCTGGTGCGCTCGCGCTGTGCCGCGCTGACGATCTGGCGACTGAACGTCGCAAAGGGGTGCGAGACTGCACCTGAACCCATCGCTCTGGAAGTTCGCCACGAGGACGCGCTGCTCGCCCGTCCCGGAGCCGAGGTCGAAGTCATCGCACTCGCGCCCGGCGCAGCGGAGTTTCTCGCCGCGCTCGGCGCAGGCCGCACGCTGGCTGATGCGACCGAGCGCGCCCTCGCCACCGACCCCGCTTTCGATCTAACCGAACACTTGACCGCTCTGCTCGGAGGCGGTTGGGTCACCGCCGCACATCTGAAGCGGCGCCGCACACGAGGTCATTGAATCATGCCCACCCGTTCCCTCTCCCCACCGTACCGCCGCGCGACGATCGTGCCGCCGCTCATCGCCCGCACGCTCACTCAACTGCGTTGCGGCGCCGTCGCGCTTGCGCCGCCGGCGGCACGGCTGGCCCTGGCGATTCCGTTCCTGAAATCGGGGCTGACCAAATGGAGCGGCTGGTGGCACGTCTCGCCGGTCGCCGACTTTCTCTTCGAGTCGATGTTCCGGCTGCATCTGCTTGGGCACCGCTACCCGTTTCCCGCGCCCGATGCGCTGGCCCACATAGACGCCGTTGCAGAGGTCCTCTTTCCGATCCTGCTCATCGCCGGCCTGGCCACGCGCTTCAGCGCCCTGGCGCTGCTGGTCATGACGGGGGTGATCCAGCTCACCGATCCGACCGGATGGGCGAATTTCCACCTCCCCTGGGCCGCGCTCGCGCTCGCGATTCTGGCGCTGGGTCCCGGCAAGGCATCACTCGACTTCGCGCTCGAGCGCGTGCTGCGCACGCCGGTCGCGCGCTAAGCTCGGGGGCAGACTTCTCAGAGGTGCAAAGATGAAGGCAATCTGGAATGACACGGTGCTCGCTACGAGCAACGACACGGTACTCCTGGAGGGCAATCATTACTTCCCGCCTGAAAGTCTCGATCGGCGTTACTTCGAGCCGAGCGAACGACGCAGCACATGCCCCTGGAAGGGCACGGCGCATTACTACACCGTAAAGGTCGGCGAGGCGCGCAACCCCGATGCGGCCTGGTACTACCCCGAACCGAAGACCGCCGCAGAGGCGATCCGCGGACGCGTCGCGTTTTGGCGCGGCGTCGAGATCCGTCCCGACTGATCCGCGTGCGGATCGGCCACGGATCTGCGCCACTCAGCGCCGTCCGTAGAGACTCCGGCGCGAGGATGCGCCGTCGGCCACGCTGGCAGGTGGCCGATACACACCCGCCGCGCGAGCCATGAGCAGGTACTTGCGGAACACCTCATTGGTCTGCGCTTCGTGCTCACTCACCGTCGAACGGTCGATCGGATCGAAGAAGCAGGTCGGGTCCTCCCCCATGTAATCACCGCTGTGGAAATACGCCATCGCCCGGCAGCCACCGCACGTATATTGGTAGCGACAGCGGCCGCAACGACCTTTCAGGCGCGAGCGGTCCGTGATCGCGGCGAACAGCGCGCTTGATGCCACCAGCTCATCGAGCGGCTGGCGGCGCACGTTGCCGGCGCTCAGCGCATCGAGTAACACCGGACAGACTGACACCTCCCCCTCTGCGTTGATGGTGAGCCAGGTGCCGGCCCAGCAGCCGATGGCCGGGTTCTGCGGCACCGTATGGTTGCGCGCCCCGCCGGAGACCTCGGCGTGCAGCTCCGGAGAGAGAAAGAACGGGGTATAGCTGACGTAACCGTGCGGACTGCGCCGCAATGCGGGATGAAAATGCTCGCGCAGATCCTGCCGGTCGAAGCCGAGCTGGTCAAAGCATTGCGCGCCGGAGCCGCGCGGTACCAGGGGCGAGCGGTTGTAGGCAATATTGTGCTTGACGATGAATTCGATCGTCTTGGCGAAGCTTTCGGTATTGTACTTGCCGATCGTGACCACGACGTGCTGGCCGAGTCCGAGTTCCATGCAGTCGCGCAACACGGCGAGCGTGCGGCCCGATTCGCTGTCGCGGCTCCATTGATTCTCCTCGTCGACCGAATTGAGCCCGACGACGATGCGCGCCTGGCCGGCGGTGACCTCGCGGATCTGCTCCAGGCGCGTGCGCGTGAGCTTCGCGCAGTTGCTCAGCACCGAGCAACGGTAGCCCAAGTCGACCGTCAGACGCAGCAGTTCGAAGGCATCCTTGCGCAGCAGAAACTCCCCGCCGCTCCAGCCGATCGTGTGTACCCCGAGCCGGCGCGCCGGGCGCAGGATCTGATCCCGGATCTGCGCGAGCGTCAGCTCGTTCAGAACGCTCTCGCGCAGCCGCTTCGGTTCGTTGCTGCCGGTCATGCAGAATCGGCACCTCAGGTTGCAACGACGGGTCGCCTCGAAGTACACGACCTGAAACTGATACGCCGCCATGGGAGTCCCTCGCAAGAGCACCCTCGGGTTGATAATTCGGAGCGGGTGCAGTCGTCAACACCGAGGCGCGCCGAACGCGAGGAATGTCAGTTTGCACAGCGCGTCGAGCAGGATCAGGGACGATCGAGTGTCGGATAATGCCGGAAGATCCCGCTCTCGTTGAATGGCAGCCGCCGCGGCGAGCGCAGATAGGCCGCGATCCGCGGCCGCTGTGCCACCGCCTCGTGCAGCGCAGCGACTCGCCGATGCCGCCGCAGCACGCGTGCCATGCTGCGCGGGAATGCGTACTGCAGACCCGTTACGATCTGGAACAGTGACAAGTCGGCATACGTCGCCCGGGCTCCGACCAGCCAGCCGCCCGCACTCGCATTGCGCGCCAGCACCTGTTCGAAATAATCCAGGAATTTCGGCAGCCGATGGCTGATGAAATCCGCACTGCGCAGCCGCGCGGCCCGCAGCTGCTGTTCGTAGTACAGGCTCGCCGCGATCGGATGGTGGGTGTCGTGGATCTCATCGACCCAATCGGCGAGCGTGAGCTGCAACTGCTGCACCCAGAGCCGGGCCGCTGGTCGCCGCGGGGTGAGACCGTGACGCTCGCCGAGGAACGCCAGGATGTTCGCGCTCT
>JAKADE010000349.1 GCA_021820785.1 Pseudomonadota bacterium | reverse complement strand
ACAACCTTGCGGCCCTGATTTCCGATCTGCACAGGGCCAAGCCCGCCGCGGCCAAGGGTCAGTATCTGAAGCGCGTGACGATCTCCTCGACCATGGGGCCGGGCGTGATGGTCGATCACGCCACGCTGAACGTTTGAGACGAGTTTGATGCGGGCCGGTCCGCTGGCGGGACCGGCCATCATCGAAGACCGCAGGCGAGGGGAAGACCCTCTTAATGAGCGCCTGCGCAGATGGTGAACCGCTGATCGCACCGAGGTTCGTCCTCGAGGCGTGAGGGGTCACCGCCGCCGCAGTGCAGCCGCAAGGCTTCGCCGTGGCGGAGACGATGGGGAAGCGAGCCGGAACGCCGGCCGCTTCATTCGTAAACCGTGATCTTCTCACCCAACAGGAGAGAAGGAATGGCACTTAACCTGGATGACAAGAAGGCGCTGGTAGCCGAGGTGGCCGAGGTGGCTGCCGTCGCGCAGTCCGTCGTGGCTGCCGAATACCGCGGCCTGACGGTCGGACAGATGACGGAGCTGCGTGCCAAGGCGCGTGCCCAGGGCGTGTATCTGCGTGTCGTGAAAAACACGCTGGCCCGCCGGGCGTTCGCCGGCACGACCTTTGAGCCGGTAGGACCGAAGCTCAAGGGGCCGCTCGTGCTCGCATTCTCGAAGGACGATCCGGGCGCCGCTGCGCGCCTGGTGAAGGACTTCGCGAAGACGAACGAGAAGCTCTCGGCGACTCTGGTTGCGCTCGGCGGGCAGGTGCTGCCGGCTGAGGATCTCGACCGGGTTGCCAGTCTGCCGACCCGCGAGCAAGCGCTCTCGATGCTGCTCGGCGTGATCAAAGCGCCGATTCAGAAATTCGTCGCGACGCTGGCGGAACCGCCGGCGAAGCTTGCCCGTACTCTGGCTGCGGTCCGCGACCAGAAACAGGCTGCGTAACGCTGCGTCATTTTTTCCTAAACGAATCTGCGGAGAATCAACATGGCTGTCAACAAAGACGAAATTCTCGATGCGATTTCCAAGATGTCCCTGATGGAGGTGGTCGAACTCATCTCCGCCATGGAAGAGAAGTTTGGTGTGACTGCTGCGGCCCCGGTGGCCATGGCGGCTGCGCCGGCTGCCGGCGGCGCCGCTGCCGCTCCGGCCGAAGAGAAGACCGAATTCACCGTCATCCTGAAGGAATACCCGGCTGACAAGAAGGTCACGGTCATCAAGGTGATCCGCGAGATCACCGGCCTCGGCCTGAAGGAAGCGAAGGACCTGGTCGAGGCCGTGCCCTCGACCGTCAAGGAAGCGGTGTCCAAGGCCGACTCCGAGAGCTTCAAGAAGAAGCTCGAGGAAGCTGGCGCGAAGGTGGAAATCAAGTAAGGCGAAGGTCCGGGGCCGCGAGCGCGGCCCCGGACCGGACCCTTGGGGGCGAATTCGCCCCGCAGGGCCGCACCGACCGGCGCCGACGCGGCGCCGCCGGAGCCGCCCGAAACGACACCCGGGATGGGTGCGCGACAGGAGGTCCACGGAGGGCTGCTTGATGGACGAACGCAATTTTTTCCTGAGGTGAACCCGAGATGGCTTATTCCTTTACCGAGAAGAAGCGCATCCGCAAGAACTTCGGCAAGCAGCCGGGCATTCTGGACACGCCATATCTGCTGGCCATTCAGCTCGACTCCTACCGCACGTTCCTGCAAGCCGAACGCGCCGAGGACGCGCGCGACCCCGTGGGTCTGCACGCTGCGTTCAAGAGCGTGTTCCCGATCACGAGCTATTCCGGAAACGCTTCTCTCGAATACGTCAGCTATCGGCTCGGCGAGCCGGTGTTCGACGTCAAGGAGTGTCAGCTGCGCGGACTCACGTACGCCGCGCCGCTGCGCGTCAAAGTGCGCCTGATCGTACTCGACAAGGAAGCCCCTGGCGCGAAGAAGCCCGTCAAGGACGTGCGTGAGCAGGAGGTATATCTCGGCGAACTGCCGCTGATGACCGACAACGGCACGTTCATCATCAACGGAACCGAGCGCGTCATCGTCTCCCAGCTGCACCGCTCCCCGGGCGTGTTCTTCGATCACGACCGCGGCAAGACCCACTCCTCGGGCAAGCTGCTGTTTTCCGCGCGTATCATTCCCTACCGCGGTTCCTGGCTCGACTTCGAATTCGACCCGAAGGACTGCCTGTTCGCGCGCATCGACCGCCGGCGCAAGCTGCCGGTCACGATCATCCTGCGTGCGCTCGGCATGAGCGACGAGGAGATCCTCGCGACGTTCTTCGACACCAACGCTTTCGATCTGAGCGCCGACGAAGTGGCGCTGCAGCTCGTGCCGCAGCGTCTGCGCGGTGAGACCGCCACGTTCGAGATCCGCATCGGCGACAAGGTCATCGTCGAGGAAGGCCGGCGCATCACCGCCCGGCACGTGCGTCAGCTCGAGGACGCCAAGGTCACCCGTCTGCGCGTGCCGCGCGAATATCTGTACGGCAAGATTCTCTCGCACGACGCGGTGAACACCGAGACCGGCGAGATCATTGCCAAGGCCAACGAGGTGCTCACCGCGGCGTCGGTCGAGAAGCTCATCGAAGCCGGCATCGGTTCGGTGCACACGCTCTATGTGAATGACCTGGACCGCGGCCCGTACATCTCTGACACCCTGCGCATCGATCCGACCAAGTCGCGTTTCGAGGCGCTGGTGGAAATCTACCGGATGATGCGCCCCGGTGAGCCGCCGACCCGCGACGCCGCGGAGAATCTGTTCACCAACCTGTTCTTCAACGCCGAGCGGTACGATCTGTCCGCGGTCGGCCGGATGAAGTTCAACCGCCGGGTCGGCCGCGAGGCGATCGTTGGCCCCGGCATTCTGTACGACAACAAGTATTTCAGCGCGCGCACCGATGAGACCGCCAAGCATCTGATCGAAGAGCAAGGCGAGACGTCTGACATCATCGACGTGCTGAAGGTCCTGATCGACATCCGCAACGGCAATGGCCAGGTCGATGACATCGACCACCTGGGTAACCGGCGCGTCCGAAGCGTCGGCGAAATGGCGGAGAACGCGTTCCGCGTCGGTCTCGTGCGCGTCGAGCGCGCCGTCAAGGAGCGCCTGACGGTTGCGGAGACCGAGCCGCTCATGCCGCAGGAGCTGATCAACGCCAAGCCGGTGGCGGCGGCCGTGAAGGAGTTCTTCGGCTCCTCGCAGCTCTCGCAGTTCATGGACCAGAACAATCCGCTCTCCGAGGTGACGCACAAGCGGCGCGTCTCGGCGCTCGGCCCGGGCGGTCTGACCCGCGAACGCGCCGGCTTCGAGGTGCGCGACGTGCACCCGACGCATTACGGGCGCGTCTGCCCGATCGAAACCCCTGAAGGTCCGAACATCGGTCTGATCAACTCGCTCGCCGTTTACGCGCGCACCAATCGGTACGGGTTCCTCGAGACTCCGTACCGGCGCGTCGAGAACGGCCGGGTGACCGACCAGATCGATTACCTCTCGGCAATCGAAGAGGGCAACTACGCCATCGCCCAGGCCAACGCGGGCCTGGGTACGCACGGGGAGCTCATCGACGAGCTGGTCTCGTGCCGCTTCCAGAACGAATTCACGCTCATGCCGCGCGAGCGGATCAACTACATGGACGTGAGTCCGAAGCAGACCGTTTCGGTGGCTGCCTCGCTCATTCCGTTCCTCGAGCACGATGACGCGAACCGCGCACTGATGGGCTCGAACATGCAGCGCCAGGCGGTGCCGACGCTGCGTGCCGAGATGCCGTTCGTCGGCACCGGCATGGAGCGCGCGGTGGCGATCGACTCCGGTGTGACCGTGGTCGCCAAGCGCGGCGGTGTGGTCGATTCGGTGGACGCCTCGCGCATCGTGGTGCGGGTCAATGACGAGGAGACGACGGCCGGGGAGCCGGGCGTCGACATCTACAATCTGACCAAGTACACGCGCTCGAACCAGAACACCTGCATCAACCAGCGCCCGCTGGTCAATGGCGGTGACGTGATCGCGCGCGGCGACGTGCTGGCCGACGGACCCTCGACGCACCTCGGGGAGCTCGCGCTCGGGCAGAACCTGCTGGTCGCGTTCATGCCGTGGAACGGCTACAACTTCGAGGACTCGATTCTCATTTCCGAGCGCGTGGTGCAGGAGGATCGCTTCACGACGATCCACATCGAGGAGCTGACCTGCGTCGCTCGCGATACCAAGCTCGGACCGGAGGAAATCACCGCCGACATCCCGAACGTCGGCGATGCGGCGCTCGCCAAGCTCG
>JAKADE010000348.1 GCA_021820785.1 Pseudomonadota bacterium | reverse complement strand
AGCCGCATCGCCGAGCGCTGTGGCATCAGCAAGGGCAACCTGCAGTACCACTTTCCGAACAAGCGAGACGTCATCTTCGCGCTGTACCAATGCGCGGTCGATGAGATGAACGCCAGCTGGTACCGGGACCACCTCGCGCCGACCCTCGAGCACATGGCGGCGATGTTCGTGCGTCAGCTGCAGCTGATCGTCAAGTACCGGTTCTTCTACCGCGAGCTCGCCGGGTTGCTGCGTCAGGATGCGCAACTGCGCCAGCGCTACGTCGCGAACCGCGAGCGGCGGCTTCAAGTCATCGAGCAGTTCATGCAGGCGTTGGCGCTGCGCGGACTGATGCACCTGCCGGCGGACCCGCGCCGGTTGCGCTCGATCGTCGAGGTGAGCTGGATCTTTTCGGAGAACTGGGTCAATTACCTGGAATACCAGGAGCGGGAGATCACGCTCGCCGCCATCCAGGACGGCTACCACGGCATCCTCGAAATCCTCCGTCCCTGCCTCTGTGAGGATCCGCAGCGCATCACCGAGCAGGCCTGCTGCGCCATCGAGCGGCTGGTGCCGTCGCAGGTCGAGCTCCCGCAGCGCCTGAGCGCGTAGCCCGACGCGCATGCACCGCGGCGGTGCATTAGGCCGGTCAGCCTAAAGCCCCGCTGTACAACAGCGGACGTGTTGGTAACAGTATTGAACACATGAACGCTCCGCGGATCGCGCAACCGAAGCCGTATCTGACGACGCTGCAAGCGGGCCGCACCTACCTGTGGTGCTCCTGCGGGCGTTCGCAGAAGCAGCCGTTCTGCGATGGTTCGCATAAAGGGACTGGTTTCGAGCCGCGCCGCTTCGTCGCCGAGCGCACCGAAGAAGTGCTGCTGTGCGGCTGCAAGCACACCGGCGGTGCGCCTTTTTGCGACGGCGCACATACCAACCTCCCCGGTGGTTCGCCGCTCGATGATCCACTGAGTCCGGCCAATCGGGCGATGCCTGCGGTGCTCGACATGGACGGTCCGAGACGCCGCCTGGACGGTGGCTGTTACGTCTTCTGCCCGCATGCGGCCGCTCGCGACAGCAACGGAACGCTGCGCTACTGCCGGATCGTGGGGCCGGAGCTCGGTGCGCAGTATCAGAGCCAGTACCTGCTCGAAGCGGTCGGCGGCCAGACGCCGCCGTTCGGCGTCGCGCAAAGCGATGCGATCGTCCTCGTGGGGGCCGGCAGCGGTGATCTGATCATCGCCGGACGGCGCTTTGCCGTCGAAGCGACGGACGGGGCATACCTGCGGCCGGGGGAGGCGCTCGAGCTCGTGCCGCGCGACGGCCAGATGCTGCAGGTCTATCTGCTCGCCTCGCCGCCTACGGATCTGACCTGGATCGATGAGGTCAGGGACAACTTCGACCACACCTATCCGCAGCGCATCGTCAGTGTCGACGCTGCGCAGCGCACCGCCATGGGCCCCCGCTACTTCCAGCTTCTGGTCGACAAGCGGATCGGCTCGCGGGTGGTGACTCAGTTCATCGGGCACATTCCGCGCTCCAAGGCGGCACCGCATCGGCACCTCTACGAGGAGACGATCATCGTGCTCGCCGGCAACGGCTGGATGTGGACGGATTCGCGCAAATGCCGGGTAGCGCCGGGAGATGTCATCTTTCTGCCGCGCAAGCAGTTGCACTCGCTCGAGGCGACCGACGCCGACGGCATGTTCGTTGTCGGGGTCATATGTCCCGGCGACAATCCAAGCATCAATTATTACGACTGACAGGCAGCGCAGCATCGCTGCGCGGTCCAAAACAAATGCGTCACGGGGGATCAATCGTGTCCAAAGCTGCCCGCAACGAAATCGCTCTCGCCGTAGCCTCGAGCATCGCACTCGCTGCGCTCGGATCGCACTCGGCCATTGCTGCGAGCGCGAGTCCGGCAACAACCTCTGCGCAGAGCGCGAACTATGGAAGTGGTAGCTCGCTGATCCGTACCGGAACGCTGCGCGAGGTGGTCGTGACGGCGACCAAGCTCGGAGCAGCCAACATCATCAACGTCCCTGCGTCCATCCAGGCGATTACCGGTGCGACGCTGCAGCGTGAGGATGCGACGGGAATCATGAGCGTCGCCGGACAAATCCCGGGTCTGGCCGTGCAGACTCTGGGGCCGGGCGATCGGCGTTACATCATCCGGGGCATTGATTCGACCGGAGCGTCCACTGTCGGCGTTTACTACGGCGAGGCGGTGATCACCCAGGGGAACAGCAACGACGGCGGCGGATTTCAGCCGGACATCCGGTTGTACGACATCAACCGCATCGAGGTGCTGCGCGGTCCGCAAGGCACACTCTACGGCGCCAGTTCCATGAGCGGCACGATTCGCTTCATTCCGAACAAGCCGAACCTGAGCCGCACCAAAGGCTACGTGTCGCTCGAGGACTCGCAGACGCAGCACGCCGGCAATAACTACAACGTTAACGGCATGCTCAATCTGCCAATTGTCAAGAACGTTCTCGCCCTTCGCCTGGTGGGCTGGAAGCTCTACGACAGCGGCTACGTGAATCAAATCCGCGTCGGCAGCGGCGTCACGGCGCTGGTCAACGGCGTGAGTACGCCAGTCCAGCCGCTCGGATTCCTCAAAGGAGTGAATTACGACGACGTCGGCGGCGGTCGTGCCATCCTTCGTTATCACCCCAGCCGCAACCTGACCGTGGATCTGAATTACACGGCCCAGAGCGAGCATTCCGGCGGCTCATCGCGCTGGACGCCGCCCGGTATCCAGGGTTTCGCCGGCGGCACGATCCCGCCAGTGACCGGCTGTGATCTGTGCAATACCGATGTGACGCAAAGTCCCTGGAAGGACAACATCAAGGTGTTCGGCGCGACGGTGAAGTGGACCACCCGACTCGGCAAACTCACCGCCACCACGAATCAATTCAACCGCGATACGAATTTCTCCTTCGATTCGACGCCCATCCTCGTATCGTTCGGCGTTCCGATTCCGGCCGAAACGCTCGAGCCGCTGAAGCGAAAATCGAATTCCACCGAGGTTCGCTTCGCGACCACCCTGGACTCGCCAGTGAACTTCGTCGTCGGGGCGTTCCGGCAGCAGACCGGCACCGATTTCGCAGCCCAGGTGCTCACCACGGATGCGTTCGGACTGGTGACCGGCCCGTTCAGCAGCGCGAATAGTTCCGATGCGCTGAATTACCCGGGGGTGGGTAATACGTTCTTCGGGCGTACCGATCATCGCGAAACGGTACAATGGGCCGGTTTCGGTCAGGCGACCTGGAAGATCACCCACCGCTTTACCGCGGAGGCCGGCGCGCGTTATTACACCGAGAATCTCTCCGGGGTGCAGGTGCAGACGCATCCGTTCGGCGGGTTTCCGCCGGGAACCCCGAGCGACGTGCCGGTCTTCGATCCCAACGAGACCTTCAACAAAGTGACCTGGATGGGCGACCTCAGCTATAAATTCGGATCTGCGGCGCTGCTGTACGGCACCGTTGCGACCGGGTTTCGTAGCGGGGGTCTGAACGCCCTGAGCGAGCCATTCGAACCGGTGCCGAAGGCCTATGCGCCCGACTCGCTGATCAATTATGAGCTCGGACTCAAGGGCCGGCTGCTGAACGGTTACCTCGAGTATCAGCTCGACGGATACCTGATCCATTGGAACAATATCCAGGTGCAGCTCACCACGCCTGATGGCGCATTCGTCTATCAGGGCAATGCTGGCAAGGCACAGGTCAAGGGCGTCGAGTTCCAGGTCAAGGCGCGTCCGGTGCGCTACCTGACCACGACGGTCGCGGGTTCCTACCAGGACGCCTACCTGCTGCAAGGCGCAAGCGCGCAGCAGAAGCAGCTCAATCCCACCCTCGGCGTGACGGGCGACCGGATCCCGAATGTTCCGGACTTCCAGTTCAATGTCGAGCTCGATTACACCCGCCCGCTGGTGGGCGATTGGATCGGCAGTCTGGGTACGAACGTGAGCTATCGCGGATCGGTCGATTCATATTTCGCGTCCGATCCGTTCAATCTCCCGCTGAAGGCCTACACGCTGTGGAATCTGCGGGCTGGCGTCATTTACCATCACTGGTCGGTGACGCTCTTCGTGCACAACGCGACGAACGATCGGGCGCAGGTCTCCGCGATCAATTCGACACAGGATCCGCATGCGCTCCTGACCGTGCAGCCGCGTACCATCGGCATCACGATCACGCGCCGCTTCTGAGGTCTCGTGGAGCATTCGCATCAGGAGATTCTCGGTCAGCG
>JAKADE010000347.1 GCA_021820785.1 Pseudomonadota bacterium | reverse complement strand
GGCGATCTGCTCAAAGAGCACATCGGGGACCGTGGCTGAGTCCTGAACGTCGCCGCTCCCGTCTCGGCGGGAGCGGCGACGGATTGGCCTGAGACATGACCAAATCTGAGCTCATTGAAATCATCGCCGCGAAGCAGAAGCATCTGCCGGCCAAGGACGTCGAGCTCGCTCTGAAGCAGATGCTCGAGGTGATGAGCGATGCGCTCGCGCAGGGCGAGCGCATCGAGATCCGCGGCTTCGGCAGTTTCTCGCTGCATTTCCGCCCGCCGCGTCAGGGACGCAATCCGAAGACCGGGGAAACCGTGGCGCTCTCCGGCAAGCATGTTCCGCACTTCAAGGCCGGCAAAGACCTGAGGGAACGGGTCAACGAGGGTACGGGGCAACCCATCCGCGGCTGATGCCGGGCCGCAGCTGCGCACTGCGGCGCATGCTACATTGCTGCGGTGATCGCGCTGCCCGCCCTTCTCCTTGCGTTGGCGTTCGCCGCCGTCGGTATCGCCGCGTGGCTGCTCGGGCGTTTGACGGGCAACCGTCGCACCGTGCGCCTGCCGCGCGATTATTACGTCGGACTCGATCATCTCATCAACGACCGCTTCGACCACGCCGTCGAGGTGTTTGCGCGCATGGCCGAAACGGGTGACGCCGCAGAAATCCAGTTCGCGCTCGGCAGTCTGTTCCGCCGCCGCGGCGAGGTCGACCGTGCGATCGCCGTGCACACGCGGCTGCGCGAGCAGGGCGGCGCGGCGCTGCGCGACAAGGCCACTTTCGCGCTGGCGCTGGATTATCTCAGTGCGGGCCTCATGGACCGTTCCGAGGAGTTGTTCGCCGAACTCGCCGCCTCGAGCGAGTACCGCGACACCGCGCTCGATCAGCTGCTGCGCATCTACGAGGCGCAGGGCGACTGGACCCATGCGCTCGAGACGCTGCAGGCGCTGCCGCCGCGGGTGCAGGCCGAGCGCGCCCGGATCGCCGCGCATTATCTGTGCGAGCTCGCCGAGCAGGCGCTCGCCCAGGGGGATGCCGAGCGGGCCCGAGCGCTGCTCGGACAGGCGCGCGCACGGGCTCGGGATTTGCCGCGCGCCGAGGTGCTGGCCGCGCGCTTGGCCGAGGCGGACGGGCAGTCCGCGCAGGCGCTCGAGCGGTATCTGAATATTCTCGAGGCACATCCGGTGCTCGCCATCGAGATGATTCCGCGGGCGCTCGCACTCGCGCGGCGCACCGAAGAGCCCCCGGCCCTCGCGGCGCTGTGGTCCCGGCTGGAGCGATCCGGTCAGCGCGGCGCGCGGGAGCTCGCCGTGCTGCTCGCGAGCGCACTGCCGCCGGAGGAGTTGCAGCGGCTGGCGCAATCGCACGGACCGCAGGCGGACGCACTCGCCGAGGCATACGCCCTGGCCTTGCTGATGAAGCGCCTGGGCGATGCCGGTGGCCGCTATCAATGCGGGGAGTGCGGCCTGTCGAGCACGGCCTGGTACTGGCGTTGCCCGAAGTGCCGGGCCTGGGACAGTCTGCGGCCGGCGGCGCTGAAACGCGACGGCGGTGTAGCGCGAGTGATGGCCGCGCAGTGAGTGCGACGGGCGGGCGCATCAGCGCGACGGGGCGATTTGCGCCGAGGCGCGCGTTACACTAGCCCCATGAGCGACCCGTGACGGGTCGGAGCTTACGTCTTCAGGAGCACACCATGCGCACACCTCCCAAGTCGATCATACGCACGGCCGTATTTCCGGTGGCCGGCCGCGGTACGCGCTTTCTGCCGGCGACCAAGGCGAGCCCCAAGGAGATGCTGCCGGTGGTCGACAAGCCGCTCATCCAGTACGCGGTGGAGGAGGCGCTCGCCGCCGGGGCGACGCGTCTGGTGTTCATCACCGGCGCGGCCAAGCGGGCCATCGAAGATCACTTCGACTCCGACCAGGAGCTCGAGCAGCTGCTCGAGCGCCAGGGCAAGAGCAGCCTGCTCAATCAGATCCGCAGCGTCCTGCCGTCCTACGCCTCCTGCATCTACATCCGCCAGCCCGCCCCGCTCGGTCTCGGTCATGCGGTGCTCTGCGCGCAGCCGGCGGTGGGCGCCGAGCCGTTCTTCGTGCATCTGGCCGACGATCTGATCCGCAGCGACGTGGCCTGTCTGGCGCAGATGGCCGAGGTGTATGACGCGAAGCGCGCCAGTGTGCTCGGGGTGCAGGCCGTGCCGCGCGCCGACACCGACAAGTACGGCATCGTGGCGGTCGAGGCCGACAAGTCGGCCACCGCCCGGGTGCACAGCATCGTCGAGAAGCCCAAACCCCAGGTGGCCCCGTCGAATCTCGCCGTGGTCGGCCGCTACGTGCTCGCCCCGTCGATTTTCGAGCACCTGGAGAAGATCGGCCGGGGCGCGGGCGGAGAGATCCAGCTCACCGACGGCATTGCCGCGCTGATGCGCGAGGAGGCGGTGTACGCGTACCGCTTCGCCGGCACGCGCTAC
The DNA here is from genome assembly GCA_021820785.1 of Pseudomonadota bacterium. The sequence continues at coordinate 1,779 of JAKADE010000347.1, read as the reverse complement.
GACTGCGGCAGCAAGCTCGGCTACCTGCAGGCCACCGTCGAGTACGCGCTCGGTCATCCGATGCTGGGGAAGGATTTCCGCCGCTACCTGCGTGGTCTGCAGCTCGAGATGGGCACGCCGGCGCCTGCCCGGCGCAAGAGCAACGGCGCCGCACCGCGCCGGCGCGCGGCGCGACCCTCGGCGAGCGCGTAAGCTCAAGGCCGCTACGCGGGCTGCATCAGCGGCGGCTGCTCCGACGTACGGGCCGTGATGTGCGCCAGCGTGTTGATGTTGTCGACCAGGCGGTCGCAGGCGTCCACGATGTCCGCAGCGCCGGCGAGTTCACGCGCCAGGCGGCGCTGCGCGGCGCGGATCGGTGGCAGGGTATCGGGCTCGCGGCGCACGCGCAGGGCCTCGGCCACTTCCGCGAGTGCCGCGGCGCTCTGGTGCAGGAAGGGTTCGAGTGAGGATTGTGCCGGCACGGATGCCGGGTGCCCGAGGAGTGCCTCGAGCGTCATGACCGTGCGGGCCAGCCGGTTGCCTTGCGTGAGCAGCGATTGCGCCAGTTCCGCTAGCGCCGGCGGCGTGGCCGGCTCGGCGAGCAGGCGGTTGACGGAGGCTTCGGCATTGACCCGTGCGACGCGTGCACCCTGGCGGCCGTCGCGCCGCTGATGCACGCTGCCGCCCGCCAGGGATGCGATGTAGGCGGCGTATGCGCGCAGCATTTCAGCGAGCGTCTCGCGCGTACGTCCTTTCTCCCACGTCGGCCACAGCGCGTACACGGACAGTGACACCGCACTACCGATGATGGTGTCGATCAGACGGGCGATGACGGTCGGCTCGGGGCGCTCACCGGCGAACGCCAACAGCAACACCACCATGCCGGTGAGGCAGGCGACCGCGATCCCGTAGTGCACGTTGCCGAAGTAACGGAACCCGGCGCACAGCACCGCCAGCACCGCCAGGTGTACCCATGCGTTGAGCGGCAGCAGATAGACCAGCGCGGTGGTGAGCAGCAGTCCGAGGATCGTGCCGACCACGCGCAGCAGTCCGTAGCTGAACGTGGCGGCGAAGTCCGCGCGCAGCACGATGGCCACGGTCATCGGAATCCAGTAACCGTGCTCGACCGGCAGGACCCGGGCGAGCCACAGCGCGAACGTGAAGCACACTGCGCTGCGCACCGCGTGGCGAAAGGCCGCTGAACGGGGCGTGAAGTTTGCCCCCAGAATGGCGAGTGGCGATTGCGGTCGCAGCGCGTGCGGCAGTTGCAGATCCTCATCGACGGCGCGGCCGGGACGTTGCGTTCCGGTGCGCTCGGCGTTGCGGACCGCGGCGGAGAGCTGGCCGGAGAGCGCCTGGACGTGGCGCCACGCGCCCTCGGGCAGCTCCGTTTCGTGCTCCGCGGCGGCGCGCTCGGCGCGCTGCAGCCGCTCGAGCTCGGTGCGCATGCGCGCCCGCGGGTCGCCGCCCGCCTCGAGTGCCGCGCTGATCGCCTCGATGAGCGCCGCGCAGTCCTGTTGCACCAGGGGCAGGAGGCGCTCCCCGGGTTCGGTGGCCGCGAGGGCCGTGAGCTCCAGTCGCGCTCGCTCGGCCAGCTCGAGCATGACGGCGAAATGGTCCATGACGACGCCGCGGGCGCGCAGCGGACCGAGCAGCGTGTGCTGCAATTCAGTCATCCCGGCGGTGAGCTCGAGCGCCGCGCCGCTGTCGTGCGCGCCGCAGCGCGCCATGGCGGCCAGCTCGCGGTAGACGGCCGCGAGCGCCTCGCGCTCCGGTCCGTACCGCTGCAGCGGCCAGGCG
>JAKADE010000346.1 GCA_021820785.1 Pseudomonadota bacterium | reverse complement strand
TGGCACTGACCACATAGCCGGGCTGATCGATCGGCGCGACGATGAGCCGGTGCGGCGAGCCGCTGCCGACGCTCACCCATACATCGTCCATGTTGTCCGTGTGCGGTGTGAGCCCCTGCCCGCGCAACTGCTGCGCGATCGCCGCAGAGAGCGTCTGTTCATAGCCCGATACCGCGACGATCCGGCTGAGCGCGGCCATATTCGGTGGCGCGGCGAGCGCCAGTGCCGGTGCGGTCATGGTGGCCGTCAGGACGGCCGCTGCGATCATGGGCGCTCGTCGTGTCATCAGGACTCCCCGCAGCCCCAGTGGGGCGAGTTGGCGTTTTCGCGCTATTATGGAGCATCTGTCTCGGCCTGCGGCCGCGGGCGGCGCCGCCTGCCGGCGGATGCGCCAGCCCGAGCGGTTCGTGCGGCGGACCGGGAGCCGCGGCACGCCCCCGAGACCGAACGACATTCAGCGACGCTCCGATGTCCAAAGACCCACTGCGCGAGTTCCTCACTCGGCACTCCCGTCTGTTCGTGCTGACGGGTGCCGGATGCAGCACTGCATCGGGCATTCCCGATTACCGGGACGCCGACGGACACTGGAAGCGCACCCCGCCGGTCAATTTCGCCTCGTTCATGGGCAACGAGTCGGTTCGCCGGCGATATTGGGCCCGCAGCCTCGTCGGCTGGCCGCGCGTGCGGGCCGCGCGACCCAATGGGGCGCACGCAGCACTTTCGGGCCTGGAACGCCAAGGGCGCCTCGAGTTGCTCGTGACCCAGAATGTCGATGGGTTGCACCAGGCCGCAGGCACACGCCAGGTCATCGATCTGCACGGCCGCATCGATCAGGTCGTGTGCATGACCTGCGCGCACCGCAGCACACGTGCTGCGGTGCAGGAGCGGCTGCTCGGTGAGAATCCGCACTGGGACCCACTGCCCGCACTCGCGGCGCCCGACGGAGACGCGGATCTCGAGGGACTGCCGTTCGAGGAATTCAGGGTGCCGCCCTGTGAGCGTTGCGGCGGCATCCTCAAACCCGATGTGGTCTTCTTTGGCGAAAGCGTGCCGCGAGCGCGCGTCGATCAGGCCTTCGAGGCACTCGCGCGCGCCGAGGCGCTGCTCGTGGTCGGGTCCTCGCTGATGATCTACTCCGGATATCGATTCGCGCAGGCCGCCGCCAGCGCCGGCATGCCGATCGCGGCGGTGAACGTCGGTCGCACCCGTGCAGACCCGTTGCTGACCCTGAAAGTCAGCCAGCCGTGCGCGGAAGCGCTCGCGGGTCTGTAAACCCGCGCAGCGTCCGGCGCGGCCCGCCATTACATCGTGAGCACGACCCGATACTCGGCCTTGCCGCTCATCATGCGCGCATAGGCCTCGCCCGCCTTCTCCAGCGGATAGGTCTCGATCATCGGACGCACGCCCGAGAGTTCCGCAAAGCGCAGGGTGTCCTCCGAATCACTCGGCGTGCCGGACGCCCACCCCTGAATCGAACGGCTGCCGCCGATCAACTGCAGGGGCGTCACCTCGATGGGTGTGAAGTCCGCGCCGACCACGATCAGCTTGCCGTCAGGGCCCAACCCGTCGATCACCTCGGTCATCGATTTGGCGTTCGGTGGAGTGGCGAGGATGGCGCGCGCACCGCCGAGCTTCTGCAGTGCGTCCGCCGCGCGCTCGGCGGTACTGTCGATGTAGTGATGCGCACCGAGCTTGAGCGCCAGTTGCGCATTCTCCGTGCCGCGGCTGATCGCCACCACCCGGAAGCCGAATTTGCTCGCGAATTGGATGCCCAGATGCCCCAGGCCACCGATCCCGAGCACCGCCACAGTGTCCCCGGGCCGCGCGCCGCTGTGGCGCAACGCATTGAACGTCGTGATGCCCGCGCACAGCAGCGGCGCAGCCTCGACCGGATCGAGAGCCTCCGGCATCGCCGCGAGCGCCTCGATCGGGGCGATCATGTATTCGGCGTAGCCGCCGTCGTAACTGATGCCCGGCACCCGCACGTTGCGGCAGTTGCGAAAATCCCCGCGACGGCACGCCGGACAGGTGTTGTCCTGACCGCCGTGCCAACCGACCCCGACCCGCTGCCCGAGACGCCACTCGCCGGCGCCCTCGCCCAGCGCGTCAATGACACCGGCCACTTCATGACCGGGCACACGCGGGTACTGGATCCCGGGCCAGGTTCCCTCCTGGGTGAAGGCATCGCTGTGGCAAATGCCGCAGGCCTGCACTTTGATGCGCACCTCTGCGGCACCGGGTACAGGAATCGGTCGCGTCACGATCTCGAATGCCCCGCCCGGGGCGCTGACCTGTGCCACCTTCATCGTTCGGGCTGCTGCCTGGGTCGTCGCCATAACCGCTCCTGAAGTGAGTTCAGCACGTCCGGCGCAAGATGCGCATCCGCGGCCGGATTCAGACCGAAGAAGGTAGCAGCCCGCAGGGGACGCCGCCACCATCGTCCGAGAGAGGCCCGATTGTCCGCCTCAGCACCTCCGTCCCGTCAGCGATGGCATCCTGAGGAGCGTGCTTTGCGCGCCGCGACACGGCCGTCGCCACCACGAACGGCTCAATGAGCGAGCCCTCCTGGGCGACGACGGCTCACCCGGTGCGTCGGCGCACGCCCCGCTCGAGGAGACATGCGCCGACGCCCCGGAATCACTCAGTGCCCGATCACCTTCTTGCGCAGTGCCGGCTCGCGCTGCATCAGAAGCATCATATTGTTGTACTGCGGGATGGTCAGGCCCGCGGACTTCACCGCGCTCACCATCTTCGTCTGTGCCTGCTGGCGCAATTTCAACGCGTCCTGATTGTTGTGCACCCGGCGCACCTCGGAGGAATACTGGTGCTCGATGGTCTTTACCGAAAAATAGGCCCGCTTGAACTTCGCCAGGGTTCGGGGATTCACGCGGATCTGCGGCTGAGCGCTCGAGCGCATCGGTGGTTGCTGCGGCGGCGCGTACTGCTGCGCGAACGCCGCAGCGCTGATCAGCAGGGCCGATGCACCGAGGCCGAGCGCCAGAACTTTAATATTGATCTGCATCAGGATCTCCTTTCACTGCACCCTTACGGGGGGAACCTGAAGAGATGAATGCAAATCGCATGCCATGCACACCGTGAGCGTACGTTGCGCTCATGCTGCAGCCACAGCCATTTTCAGCCTCCGCGCGCACGGCCGAAGACGTCCTGATCGAGTCGCATCGACACATGTGTCATATCGACACACGCCGCTCGACTCACTCGCCGAGGTAGCGATACAGGGTTCTGCGGCCGATACCGAGCACCTCGGCCGCCCGGCGTTTGTTGCCGTCGACCTGATCGAGCACGTAGCGCACGTAACGTAACTGCATCTGACGCAAAGTCGGCATCGCCGCGCTTCGCATCGCTCCTTCGCGTACGCCATTGCCGGGAATGCCGGCGCCGCAGGCGTGCAGCGTCTCCGGAAGATCACTCGGCACGATCTGCTCGCCGGCGCAGAATGTGACCGCCCGCTCGATCAGGTTGGCGAGCTCGCGAACGTTCCCGGGGAACGGATATCCGCTGAGGAGACTCAACGCTGCAGCGCTCAACGCGAGCGGCGAGCGCCCGATCGCCACGCTGAAGCGGCGCGCAAAATGCTCTGCCAGCCGCTGCAGATCCTCCCCCCGCTCGCGCAGCGGCGGAACGCGCAGCGTGAACGTGGCCAGACGGTAGAACAGGTCCTCGCGGAAGCGGCCGCGTGTCACTTCCCGCTCCAGATCGCGGTTGGTCGCCGCCACCACGCGCACATCCACCTGCCGTTCGAGGTTCGCACCCAGCGGCCGGACCTGCCCATCCTGCAGCACCCGCAGCAGTTTGGCCTGCATCTCGGGCGCCAGCTCCGCGATCTCATCGAGCAGCAGCGTTCCGCCATGGGCTTCGGCGAACAGCCCGCGCCGGGCGTGCTGCGCCCCGGTGAATGCGCCGCTGGCATGGCCGAACAGCTCGCTCTCGAGCAGCTCGGAGGGAATCCCGGCGCAATTGACCGGGATCAGCGGACCGTCGCCGCGATCGCTCTCGGCATGCAGCGCCCGGGTGATGAGTTCCTTGCCCACCCCGCTCTCCCCGCAGACCAGAACCGAGCCGCCGGCGCGTGCGACCTGCCGGACCTGCTCATACAGCGCCAACATGACCGCGCTGCGCCCGATCATGCCGTGAAAATCCTCGCGGATCTCCCCGGCCGCTCCGTCCAGGCCGTTCACCGCATACTCCAGGCGCAGTGGCCCGGCGGGCTGCGCCGCGTT
>JAKADE010000345.1 GCA_021820785.1 Pseudomonadota bacterium | reverse complement strand
CGATGAACTCCAGCACGACATGTGCCCGTTCGGCCAGAGGCGCAATTTCGCGTCCCATCCGAACGGCACGAACGCATCCGGGGAGTGTCCGAACGCGTTGACCGTCATGTCGTAGAAGCGCGGTTCGGGGTCCCATTGATCCAGGACCCCGACGATTCGGAAGGGATGATGATTGAAGAGGAGGGTTCGCCCGACGCTGTCGGCGCCGCCGAAGAGCTTTTCGTTCTCGTGCCGGCTGAGCACGAGGACGGGAAGCGGCTCGGGGCTCGACGTGTCGCGCCAGGGACCGCCGTATTGGAATGGAACGTCGAACATCCGGAAGAATCCTCCGGACGTCCCGAGTACGTTGGCCAGGACGGCCCCGGTCTGCCCCGGTGCGCCGCGCAACCCGCCCGCCATGCCGACGATGAGCGCCTTGTTCCGTGGGATCTTCGAACGGTACAGCGACGTCGCGTCGAGATAGGTCAACTGGTCGGGCGCACCGTTCGGATTCGGGGCGCTGCCGGCCTGCGGGGCAGGTCGCGGATCCACGGTGACCGCATACAAGACCCGGTTCTTCCACCAGATGGGGTTGCCGCTCATGGCGTGATAAACCGTCAACGTGACGATGCACGCGGAGATGCCCAGACCGATGGCGCTGACCATCAACGCAGTCAGTCCTGGCGTTCGGCGCAGACTCTTCAGCGCGAGGAACAGGTAGTAACGAAACATGCAGTGCTCTGTGTCAAACCGTGCGTGTCGCCACCGAGGGCGGCACTCGGGCGGCCCGGCGCGCCGGCTGCCATGCGGCGAACTGTGCAACGAGACCGAGGACGAGGATTCCGATGAGCAGGTACCACGGGTCCAGGCGTGCCACACCCTCGTGATCCGAGAGCCATTGTCCGATGGCGAGCGCGAGCACGCTGCCGAGCAGCAGGCCTGCGGCGAGAATGAGGGCGTTTTCAGCCAGAAAATGCGTGACGATGTCGCGCCGGCGAGCCCCGACCGCCCGGCGGATGCCGATCTGCTTGGTGCGGCTGCCGACATTGAACGTGCACAGCCCGAAGACGCCGAAGCAGCAGAAGATGAGCATGATCGTGGAGATCACGGTCAGGAATACGACGAGATTGCGCTGGCCCAAGTTCATCTCCCGCCTGGCGGCAGCCAGGGTCGTCGTGCCAATGATCACGGCATTTTGATGTGACGCACCGATGTGGGCCTTCGCGGCTCGTAATACGGCATCTCTCGCCCCGGGCTTGGTACGCACCAGTAGGTCATAGCCGCCAAACTGGGTGACGATTTCCGGGATCAGAATCGATGCGTAGGGCGAGAGCGCGACCTGCGGACCCATGAAGTCGTGGGTGATGCCGATGATGGTCAGCGGGGCCTTGTTCCACAGATAGACTGTCTTTTGCAGGGCGTTTCCGTGGGGAAACAGGGTTCGGGCCACGGTCTGAGTGACGATCACGTCCGAGATGCCCTCGAACGGATTGCCCGAGGATTCCGTCGCAATTTCGTCGGCGCGAAAGTTGCGCCCTGCGACGAGTCGCACGCCCAGGGCGCGCAGACCCGACTCGTCGACGGGGAGGATGGCGGCAGGCAGTGAGGGGCCTGCGCCCTTTGTGTTCAGCGTCAGTGGGAGTGTGAATCCATCGAAAGTCATCGGGATTCCTTGGGTGACCGTCGCCGCGGCGACCTCTGGCAGAGTGCGCAGATACGCCAGGTCCTCGCTCGAGCCACGGGTGACGTTGAAGTCTTTGGTGACCCGCCCGACAGAGATGACGAAGGTGTCGCGAGTGTTCAGATCGGTCGGCCGCCGCATCTTGGCAACGGATCGGGTCACCAGGGCGGCAGCGTTGACCAGTACCGCGAGGGTAACTGCAATCTGCAGCGCGACCAGGATGGCCCCGGCGGGGTTGCGCCGCAGGGTCGAGAATAGCGGGTGCAGGTGCAGTTTCATGCGAGCCTCAATGTGCCAGTGCTCATTCATTGACTCTTGAGATAGGCGGCCGGTGTCACGCGCCCGGCCCGCAGGGCCGGATAGAAACCGGCGACCAATGTGGCGACGATGCACAGGCCGAGCGCCCAGAGCATCCCCAAGGGATCAAAATGGGCGAGCTTTCCGTAGGCGGCGCCGCTGTGGAGGTAAAGCAGGCGAACGCCCTTCAGACCGGCCACCCCCAGCGCGAGACCGAGCGCTGAGCCGAGTGCGCAGAGCACCGCGGCCTCGATGAGGTGTTGCGCGAAGATCTGTCCGCGACGCGCTCCGAGCGCGCGGCGCACGCCGAGCAGGGGAGCACCGCGCAGGAATTTGGCGAGCAAGAGGCCCACGGTGTTGATCAGGCAGACGGTGAGCAGTGCGAACGCGAGCGCCACGAGCATCCGGCTGCGTTCGCTGACGACATGGTGCGCGCGTAACCATTGGCCGACCGTCCAGAGGCGATTATCGAGAATTCCCTGGAAGCGGCCCAGCGTGCGCTGCTGTGCGGTATAGGCATTCATGAACGCCAGGTAGCGCCGGCGCGCCGCAGCGCCCGGCAGCTCGGTCCACATTTCGATCCAACCGCAATCGGAACTCAACAGTGAGGCGTAGGTGCCACCGGGAGCCGAATGGCGACAGTCGAGTGATCCGGCCGGCCAGATGTGCAGCGTCGGCCCCCACTGGAAGGGAATGTATGCATTCTCCGGTTTACCGAAATCGCCGCTGCCGGAGCCGGTGAGATCGTAGAAGCGCGGCTGCGGATCCCAGTGTGCGAGGACGCCGACGATACGGAAGCGGTGCTTGTTCCAAAGCAGCGTTCGCCCCACGCTGTCACGGCCTGCAAAGAGCTTTTCATTTTCGCGCGCACTCAGCACGATGACCGGCTCAGGCCCCTGATCCGCCGCGGCGTTCCAGGGGCCACCGTACTGGAAAGGGACATCGAACATCCGGAAAAAGCCCGATGTGGTCGCACGGGTGAGGACCGGCAGTGGCCGGTCCTGTCCGGGTGCGCCCGTGACCGCCCCCATCAGCAGGGTCATGAGCGCGCGATGCTTCGGGATCCGAGAGGTGAACAGATAGGTCGCATCGCGGTAATTGAGTTCGTCGCGGGTGCCGCGGTCTTTGGGAATCCTGTCGTGTGGCTTTCTGGAATCCAGCGTGACCGCGTACAGCACGCGATTCTTCCACCAGATCGGGTTGCCCGACATGGCGTGGAAGACCGTGAGGGTGACGATGCACGCGGAGATGCCGAGCCCGATACCCGAGATCATCAACAGTGAGAGACCCGGAGTCCGGCGCAGACTCTTCCAGGCCATGCGAAGGTAATAATTGAGCATCACATCCACTCCAGTTCAGCGCCACGGGGCACGAGGCTGCACCGTGGAGCCGCAGCGCAATCCGCACCCGTCTTCCAAGGGACTCCGTCGGTCGGTTTCATCGAGCGACCTTCATCGATTCGGTGCGGCCGGCGGCGTCAGGCCCTCAGGGGTCAGAGCACCGGAGGCGGCGACGCGAACCGCTCGGGTGAGCCAGCCGTTGATGGTGGCCACCTCGGGGGCCGACAGCGTGCCGGCGGCGTATTGCAGCTGAATGAGGCTGTTGATGTAGCTGTAGCGGCTGGTTGCGTAGTTCGTCTGCGCAGACACCAGAGCGCTGAGCGCGTTGAGGACGTCGACCTCCGTCTGGGTGCCGAACTTGTACCCCGCCTCCGTGGCTTTCAAGGCGGTCTGGCTCGAAATGAGGGCTTGGCGCAGCGCGCGGACATTTGCGATGCCGGTCACGACGCCGAGATAAGCGTCGCGCGCCTGCTGCACGGTCGTGCGGGATGCCTGCTCAACGGCATCTCGTGCGGCCATGGCCTGGTATTGCGTCTGGTGGATGCGGGCCTCGTCCCCGCCGCCGCTGAACAACGGCAGCGAGAACTCGATGCCGATCTGCCGGTCGTTGCTCGTGCTGCCCAGTCCGTGGAAGAGCTGCCCGAAGACGGTCTCGCTGGTGTTGCCGGTGCTGTACGAGCGGCTCGCGACCAGACTCACGGTCGGGACATCGCTGCCGAAGGCGGCGCGAACCCGGTCCTGCGCGGCATTGGCGGCCAGGCGCGCGGCGATCAGGGTGAGGTTCTGCTGCAGCGAGGTCTGGACCCAGGTCTGCTGGTTGGCAGGATTGGGCCTGGCGAGCGGCAGCCCCGACCCGGGTTCGTCCATGTCCTTATATTCGGCTCCTGTGATCACCTGGAGCTGATCGAGGGCATTGGCGAGCGTTTGCTTGGCCGTGATGACTGCGGCAGCCGCCGTGT
>JAKADE010000344.1 GCA_021820785.1 Pseudomonadota bacterium | reverse complement strand
GCCCGCGGCGCCGGCACCGGCGGCCCCGAGCGGGGAGTGGGCGGCGCTGCTCGCGCAGCTCGACCTGCAGGGCGCGGCCCGCCAGCTCGCCCAGCACTGCGTGCTCGTCGGGCGCGAGGGCGCCCGGGTGAAGCTCGCGCTCGACCCGCGCAGCCGCTCGCTGCGGACCCCCTCGCTCGAGGAGAAGCTCGCGCAGGCGCTCTCGCGGCATTTCGGTGAGACGGTCCGGCTGGAGTTCGTCGCCGTGAGCGAGCGTCGCGAGACGCCCGCGGAGGCGACCCAGCGGGCCGCGCGCGAGCAGGTCGATGCGGCCCGCCAGTCCTTCGAGTCCGATCCCGGGGTGCAGGGCTTTCGCGAGCGCTTCGGCGCCGAAGTGCTCCCCGAGACCGTTCGTCCCCTGAAATGAACCGGCGCGGTTGCCGGTTCCACTCAACCGATCGAGGAGCGACCTCATGCGAGGCAATATCAATCAGCTGATGCGCCAGGCGCAGGCCATGCAGGCCAACATGCAGAAGGTGCAGGACGAAATCGCCAACCTGGAAATCGTCGGCGAGGCCGGCGGCGGCATGGTCAAGGTGACGATGACCGGCAAGCACGAAGTGCGCGCCGTGGCGATCGAGCCGGCGGTGATCGGCGAGGATCGCGAGATGCTCGAGGACCTGGTCGCCGCCGCGATCAACGACGCGGTGCACAAGGTCGAGGCGCGCGTGCAGGAGAAGATGTCCTCGGTCACTGCCGGACTGCAGCTGCCGCCGGGAATGAAACTGCCGTTCTGATCCTGCCGTGAAGCATCCGCCGCGACTCGCCGAGCTGATCGAAGCGCTGCGCACCCTGCCGGGCGTCGGTCCGAAGAGCGCACAGCGCATGGCGTTTCATCTGCTGCAGGACGGGCGCTCCGGTGCGCAGCGCCTGGCGCAGTCACTCGAGGCGGCACTCGCCACGGTGCACCGCTGTCAGCGCTGCCGCATGTTCGCCGAAGAGGACCTGTGCACGATCTGCGCCGCGCCGCAGCGCGACGCGGCGCTGCTGTGCGTGGTGGAGTCGGCGGCCGACGTGGTCGCGATCGAGCAGTCTGCGAGCTTCCGCGGACGCTATTTCGTGCTGATGGGCCACCTCTCGCCGCTCGATGGCATCGGTCCGGAGCAGCTCGGCGTGCGCGAGCTCGAGGCGATTCTCGATGAGGGGGCGGTGCGCGAGCTCATCCTGGCCACCAATCCCACGGTGGAGGGGGAGGCGACGGCGCACTTCATCGCCGAGCTGGCCCTGCGGCGCGGTCTGAGTGCGAGCCGCATCGCTCACGGGGTGCCCATCGGCGGGGAAATCGAATACGTCGACGGCGGAACGCTGGCGCGCGCGCTGAGCGGCCGGCAGAGCGTCTGAGCGCTCAGCCGTCGCGGCGGCGCGCCCGCTCGTGGGCCGTACCGAGCGTCTGCTGCAGCCGGCGCAGCCGGCGATAGCTCTCGTAACGGCGCGGATCCATCTGTCCCTGCTCGACGGCTGCGCGCACGGCACAGTCCGGCTCGCGCAGGTGCTGGCAATCGAGGAAGCGGCATCCGCCGGCGAACCGGGCGAGCTCGGCAAAGCCGAGCGTTCGCGGCTCGAGGCACTCGACCGCCGGGGCGAAGTCGCGCACCCCGGGTGCATCGATGAGTTCCCCCCCGCCGGGCAGCGTGAACAGCCGCGATGCGGTGGTGGTGTGGCGCCCCTCGGCCGCCCGCGCCAGGGCGCCGACTTCGATGCGTTCCTCGGGGGCGAGCCGCGCGGCGAGGGAGGATTTGCCGACGCCGGACTGTCCGACCAGGGCGGCGGTGCGGCCGCGACAGGCCGCGAGCAATTCGGCCTCGCCGGCGCCGGTGACCGCCGAGACCTCGATGTACGGGGTGTCTGCCTGCCGGTAGCCGCCGAGTGCCGCGCCGAGCGCCGCATCGATGCCGAGATCCGCCTTGTTCACGATGAGGGCGGGCTCGATGCCGGCCGAAGCGGCCGCCGCAAGGTACCGATCGGCCACGAACAGGTCCGGTTCGGGCACCGGGGCGATCACCACCAGCAATCGGGTGAGATTGGCGAGGACCGCCTCGGCACGGCCGCGCGCATTGGTCCGATACAGCGCCGTGCGCCGCGGCAGCACTTCGAGCACGTGGACCTCGCCGTGACGCTCATCGTGCCGGCAGCGCACTTCGTCGCCGCAGACGATGCCGAGTGCGCGTCCCATGGGCCTTGCCGGGTACTCCGTCCCATCGGCGGTGCGCACCCGCACCTGCCGTCCAAACGCGCCGATCACGCGTGCTTCGAAGGTTGCTACACTCATCGGACGCCGATTATCCCCCAGTACGAGCCGAACATGCCGAGCAATGAACACCTGATCTGGATCGATCTCGAGATGACGGGCCTGAAGCCCGAGCGCGACGCGATCATCGAGATCGCCACCATCGTCACGGACAAGTCGCTCAACGTGCTCGCCGAGGGGCCCGTGGTCGCGATCCACCAGGACGAGTCGGTGCTCGCCGGCATGGACGAGTGGAACCAGCGCCAGCACAGCAGCTCCGGACTGCTGGCGCGGGTGCGCGCCAGCCGGGTCAGCACCGCCGAGGCCGAGGCGCGCACGCTGTCGTTCCTGATGCCGCTGGTGCCGCCCGGCGTCTCACCCATGTGCGGTAACAGCATCTGCCAGGACCGCCGGTTCCTGGCGCGGCTGATGCCGCAGCTCGAGCGATACTTCCACTACCGCAACCTCGACGTCAGCACCCTGAAGGAGCTGGCACGCCGCTGGGCCCCGAGTGCGCTGGAAGGTCTGACCAAGCAGGACGCGCACCTCGCGCTCGCCGACATTCGCGAGTCGATCCGCGAGCTGGCGCATTACCGCGCCAAGCTGTTCCGTCCGGCCTTCGGCGGCGACCCGCTCTGAGGCACGCGCCGCGGGCCGCTCAGCGGCGGTTCTCTCCGGCGAGGAACAGCCAGGTCTCGACCACCGTGTCGGGATTGAGCGAGAGACTCTCGATGCCCTGCTCGAGCAGCCAGCGGGCGAGGTCGGGGTGGTCCGAGGGGCCCTGACCGCAGATTCCGATGTACTTGCCCTGCGCGCGGCAGGCGTTGATCGCCATGCCGATCAGGCGGCGTACCGCCGCGTCGCGCTCATCGAACTGGCGCGCGACGATGGCCGAGTCGCGATCCAGCCCGAGCGTCAGCTGCGTCAGGTCGTTCGACCCGATCGACATCCCATCGAAGTGCTCGAGGTACTGCTCGGCGAGCAGTGCGTTGGTCGGCAGTTCGCACATCATCACGACCTTCAGGCCGCCCTCGCCGCGCTTCAGGCCGTTCGCCGCGAGCAGTTCGGTCACCCGCCGCCCTTCTTCGACGCTGCGCACGAAGGGCACCATGACCTGCACGTTGGTGAGGCCCATCGCCTCGCGCACGCGCTTGATGGCGCGGCACTCGAGCTCGAAGCACGGCCGGAAGCGCTCATCGACGTAGCGCGCCGCGCCGCGAAAGCCCAGCATCGGGTTCTCCTCGTGCGGCTCGTAGCGGCGGCCGCCGATGAGATTGGCGTACTCGTTCGACTTGAAGTCCGAGAGGCGCACGATCACCGGCTCCGGGGCGAAGGCCGCGGCGATCTGCGCGATGCCCTCGGTGAGCTTCGTGACGTAGAAGCCGACCGGATCGTCGTAGCCGGCCATCTGCGCGCGCACCTGTTCCTTCAGCGCCGCATCGAGCTGCTCGTACTCGAGCAGCGCGCGCGGATGCACCCCGATCATGCGGTTGATGATGAACTCCAGGCGCGCCAGGCCCACGCCGCGGTTCGGCGTGCCGGCGAAGCTGAATGCCCGGTCCGGGTTGCCGACGTTCATCATGATCTTCACGGGCAGCGGCGGCAGCGCGTCGAGCTCGATCTGACGCTGCTCGAACTCGAGCAGCCCCTGATAGACGTAACCGGTGTCGCCTTCGGCGCACGAGACCGTCACGTCCTGACCCTCGGCGATCCGCTGCGTCGCATCGCCGCAGCCGACCACTGCCGGAATGCCGAGCTCGCGCGCAATGATGGCGGCGTGACAGGTCCGTCCCCCGCGGTTGGTGACGATCGCCGCGGCGCGCTTCATGACCGGCTCCCAATCCGGATCGGTCATGTCGGCGACCAGCACGTCCCCGCTCTGCACGCGGGCCATTTCGCTGACGTCGCGGATGATGCGAGCCGGGCCGGCGCCGATGCGCTGGCCGATGCTGCGCCCGCTCGCCAACACGGTCGTACGCGCCGCCTTCAACG
>JAKADE010000009.1 GCA_021820785.1 Pseudomonadota bacterium | reverse complement strand
TGGTTCCTGCTGTTCTGGCTGCCGAAGTATCTCAGTCATCGTTACGGGCTCGATTTGACCGACCTCGGTCCGCCGCTGGTCGCGGTATACGTCATGGCGGATGCCGGGAGCATCGCGGGCGGGTGGATGGCCGGGTGGCTGATGCGCCGGGGCTGGAGCGTCAATGGCGCACGCAAAGGTGCGATGCTCATGTGCGCGATCGCCGTCGTGCCGGTGGTATTTACCTCCGTAGTGCACTCGTTGTGGGCCGCAGTTGGCCTGATCGGGTTGGCGGCTGCGGCGCACCAGGGCTGGTCGGCGAACCTGTTCACGACGACGTCGGATCTGTACCCGAGTACCGCCGTCGCCTCTGCCGTCGGACTCGGAGGGTTCGCCGGTGCCGTTTCCGGCGCATTGGTGGCCACGGCAGTCGGCTATCTGCTGCAGGCCACCGGCAGCTATGCCCTGCTGTTTACGCTGGCCGGAGGCATGTATCTCATCGCCCTCGGCCTGTTCCAGCTGCTCGCGCCGCGGCTGACGCCGATATCCCTGGCGGACGCATGAGGGCGGCTGGCGCTCGGATCTACTTACCGCCGTGGCGCCGGTCGCGCCGTGGTGCAGTCAGTCTTGGAGAACGCATTGATGAGCACCGAACCCACTGAATCGCACGGTTCGCGCCGCGACCGCGAAATCATCGCAGCGCGCGTGATCGTCACTTCCCCGGGGCGCAATTTCGTGACCCTCAAGATCGAGACGCGCTCGGGGGTGTGGGGGATTGGCGATGCAACGCTCAACGGTCGTGAGCTCGCGGTCGCGGCATACCTCGAGCATCATGTGATCCCCAATCTGATCGGCCGCGATGCCGGTCGGATCGAGGACACCTGGCAGTTTCTCTACCGCGGTGCGTACTGGCGCCGCGGACCGGTGACGATGACCGCGATCGCTGCGGTGGACGTGGCACTGTGGGACATCCTCGGCAAGATGGCCGGCCTTCCCCTGTACCAGCTGCTCGGCGGACGGAGCCGCGAGGGCATTCTCGTCTACGGCCATGCCAGCGGGCGGGATATTGATGAGGCGAGCGCCGAAGTGGGTCGGTTCATCGAGCAGGGATACCGCGCGGTGCGGGCGCAATGCGGGGTGCCCGGACTGGCCAAGCCGTACGGCGTGACGCGGCTGAAGAATGCCTATGAGCCGGCCGAGAGTGAACTGCCGCTGGAAACCGTCTGGTCAACGCCGCCTTACCTGCAGATCGTGCCGCAGCTGTTCGAGCGACTGCGGGCCGATCATGGCGCTGAGATCGAACTGCTGCACGACGTACATCACCGTCTCAGCCCGATCGAGGCCGCCCGTCTGGCGCGCGATCTGGAGCGGTACCGGCTCTTCTGGCTCGAGGATGCGACGCCGGCGGAGAACCCCGAGGGGTTCGAACTGATCCGCCGCCACTCCGTCACGCCGCTCGCCGTGGGAGAGGTCTTCAACTCCATCTGGGACTGCCGGGCACTGCTGGAGCGGCAGCTCATCGACTACATCCGCACCACCATCGTGCACGGGGGAGGCATTACGCACGTACGCCGCATCGCGGATCTGGCCGCCATGCACCGGGTACGCACCGGCTTTCACGGCGCAACGGATCTTTCGCCGATCACGCTCGGCGCGGCGTTGCATTTCGATACCTGGGTGCCGAATTTCGGCATCCAGGAGTACATGCGCCATACCGAGCAGACCGATGAGGTGTTCCCGCACGATTACACGTTCCGCGAGGGCTTGCTGCATTGCGGAGAGAGTCCCGGCCATGGCGTCGGACTCGACGAGAAACTCGCCGCGCAGTTTCCCTACAACCCGAAGCAGCTGCCGGTGGCACGTCTGACCGACGGCACGATGTGGGATTGGTGAGCTGTCGCGCCGATCGGTTCGAGCCGGCGCGACACCGCGTTTCAACAAAAGAGAGGGGATTGGCATGATGAGGCGAGATCATCGAGCGGCCGGCATCCTGGTCGCGTTGTGCGGGATGCTCTGTGCCGGACTCGCCGGCGCGGCCCCGGCCCGCGCCGCGGTTCGGCCTTACAAAAACTTCAGCGTCGCGGTGTATATCCCCGTGACTTCGACCCGGCAGCTCGCCAACCCGAAGACGCTGCGTCGCCAGTTCCAGCGGATCTGGAGCCAGGTGCACTTCAACAAGGTGTACCTCGAGGTGTACCGGGATCAGGTGTTCGCCGATCCGGCTACGCTCGAGCGGATCGCGGCGTTCTTTCGCCGGCGAGGCATTACGGTCGACGGTGGCATCACGTTGTTCGCCGGCCGCAACAAGTACAATCAGTACAATTCCTTCGATTTCGAGAATCCGCGCGACGTCGCCATCTGCGAGCGCGCCGTGCGCATGGCGGCCCGCCATTTCAATACCATCATTCTCGATGACTTCACCTTCTTCAACACGCGCAGCAACGCCGACATCAAGGCCAAGGGCCCGCTCAGCTGGACCGAGTACCGGCTGCGCAAGATGCGCTGGGTGGCGCAGCATCTGATCATCGACACGGCGCGCCAGGCCAACCCGCACGCCAAGGTGATCATCAAATACCCGAACTGGTACGAACACTTCCAGGGTCTGGGCTTCGATCTGGATCGCGAAGCGAAAATGTTCAGCGGGATCTACACCGGCAACGAGACCCGCGACCCGGTGCACACGGCGCAGATGCTCCAGCAATACGAGAGCTATCTGATCTATCGCTACTACCACAATATCCGTCCGCACGGGGACAAGGGCGGCTGGGTTGACACCTTCGGCGATCGGTACGTCGACCGCTATGCCGAGCAGCTCTGGGACACGCTGTTTGCCAAGTCGCCTGAAATCACGCTGTTCAGCTGGCCGCAACTCGCGGTACCCGAGCCGGTGAGCCCGGGTGAGCGCCAGGCCTGGGCCGCCGACCGCACCAGTTTCGACTGGAATGCGATGGTCCGGGCGTTCAAGGCACCGCCGGGCAGCGAGGCAGTTCCGGGCTGGGCAAGCGTTGCCGGCTATGCGCTCGGAAAAGTCGACAAGGTGCTGGGCAGACTCGGCCATCCGATCGGCATCGCCAGTTACAAGCCGTTTCAGTCGAGCGGCGAGGACTTCCTGCAGAACTACCTCGGCAACATCGGTATCCCGATCAATCTGGAGCCGCATTTTCCGGCTCACGCTCCGGTAGTGCTGCTCACCGCCGAGGCGGCGGCCGACCCGGATCTTGTGGCGAAGATCGAGGCGCGGCTGAAGGCCGGGGGCGATGTGATCATCACGTCCGGGTTGCTGCATACACTCGAACAGGAACATCGCGGTATCCGCAACGTCGCCGACATCACGTACACCGGCTTGCCGATCGCGGTGCGCCACTATCTCGGAAGCATCGCCGGCGGCACGACTGCGGGGCTGAACGTCCCGGGCGAGCGCGCAGCCCAGATCATCTTCCCGCAGATCCGCTTCTACACGAACGACAGTTGGCCCGTCGTTGAGGGTGAAGCGTCAGCCCATGGAGTGCCACTGCTGCTGATGACCGGATACTCGCGCGGCCAGCTCTACGTGCTCGACGTACCGACCAACATGGGTGATCTGTACCGGCTTCCCGAGCCGGTGCTCAATACGTTGCGTGGTTATCTGCTGGCGAAATTCCCGGTGCGGATCAATGCGCCGGCGCATGTCGCAGTATTTGCGTACAGCAATCACACCTTTGTAGTCGAGTCGTATCTGGCGCGTCCCGTCACGGTGCGGGTGTTCGTGCATCGGGGCGCTCGGGAGCTGCTCGACCTCGCCTCGGGGCAGGCCGTGCTGCCGGCACCCTTGATTACGCCGAACCCGCTGCCGAGCGAACACGGACAGGTGAGCTTCGTCATTAGAATCGCACCTCACTCGTACCGTGCGTTCGCGGTGAAGTGAGGCGAGTCGAGCGGAGGTCGTCATGCGACCCGCCCCGGCCGGCGCGCGGCAGTTGCGGCGCCGGCCGGGGCGGTGCGGGGAGCCAGTCAGAGCCGGTACGCCTGCTTCGGCAGCCGATACGCCAGGTCCTGCGCCACCTGCAACGCCTCCTCCTCGGGCAGCCGGTGCTCGGTCACCAGTCGTGCGAGGTACGTGCAGTCGATCCGCCGCGCAACGTCGTGCCGCGCGGGAATCGAGAAGAACGCACGGGTGTCGTCGTTGAAGCCCACGGTATTGTAGAACCCGGCCGTCTCGGTGGTCTGCTCGCGGAAGCGCAGCAGTCCCTCGGGGCTGTCGTGGAACCACCAGGCCGGGCCGAGCCGCAGCGCCGGATAGTGCCCCGCCAGCGGTGCGAGTTCGCGGCTGTAGCTCGATTCATCCAGCGTGAAGACGATGATCGTCAGCGTGGATTCGTTGCCGAAGCGGTTCAGCAGCGGGCGCAGTGCGGCGACATAGTCGGTCCGGGTCGGGATATCGGCGCCGATGTTCGCCCCGAAGCGACGGAACAGCGGCGTGTTGTGGTTGCGCCAGGCGCCGGGGTGAATCTGCATCACCAGACCATCCTCGAGGCTCATGCGGGCCATTTCCGTGAGCATCTGGGCACGAAAGGTCTCGGCATCGGCGCTGGACAGATCGCCGCGGCGCGCAGCCCGCACGACGCGCTCGAAGAGCGCTTCGGCGGCGGGTTCGTCCAGATCTTCCGTACGCGCGGTCGGGTGGCCGTGATCTGTCGAGGTTGCGCCTGCGGAGGCGAAGAACGCGCGCCGGGCCCGATGAGCGGCGAGATACCCGCGCCAGCTGAATGGATCCATGCCAGTCAGCGCGCCGAGGTGTTCCAGGTTCGTGACGAATCCCGGGGTTTCCGGGTCGATCACCGGGTCGGGTCGATAGGCGCTGATCACGCGTCCCGGCCAACCGCTCGCACGGATGGCCACATGGTGTTCGAGCGAATCGAGCGGCGACTCCGTGGTGGCGAGCACTTCGATCCCGAACCGTTCGAAGAGCGCGCGCGGCCGGAACGCCGGTGTGGCGAGCTGCGTGCAGATGCGCTCGTAGGTTTGGTCGGCATTCGCGCTCGTCAGCGGGCAGTCCGCACCAAATACTTCGGCCAGCACCCAGTCGAGCCACAGGCGAGTGGGGGTGCCGCGGAACAGGGCGTAGTGCGCGGCGAAGGTGCGCCAGATGGCTTCCGGCGCCAGCGGCGCGTGTCGCGCCCCACTCGGTTCGACGCCGAGCTCATCGAGTCGGATACCCTGACTGTAGAGCATGCGGGTGATGTAGTGATCCGGGGTCAGCAGCAGGGAGGCCGGATCGCGGAACGGTTCATTGACCGCGAACCAGCGCGGATCGGTGTGCCCATGTGGACTGATGATCGGCAGCGAGCGGACTTCGGTGTACAGCCGTCGGGCGATGGCACGGGTTCCCGGGTCGGCCGGAAACAGCCGATCGGGATGCAGCGCGGGGGAGGGGGAGTCGGTCATGCTCGCGGCTCGTTCGGCACTCGGTGCGTGATTCAGGAAGGGCTCACGATGCGCCCAGGTGCAGTTGCGGTCAACGCGGCACCGGTGCGTCGTCCGGCGGACACGCTGCGCCGGTCCCGGGCGTGCCTTCGAGGTATGGAATGCAGAATGCCTCGTAGGCCTTGAGGGGGTCAGGCGGCGGAGTAACGCCCGGGGGCAGCGGCAGATGGGAGATCGATTGGAAGTAGGCGATGCTCGCATCCCGCCACCATTCGGCTTCGTGCACCTGGATGGTGAGGAACGCCGCCGTCAGGCGGTAGCGGCGCGGATCGACGTAGCCGGAGAGCCGGCGCCACGTGCTGCGCATGCGCTTGACGGCGGCCACGCCGCGTACGTAGTGCAAGACGAGCGAGTCCCATACCGTGTGGCCGGAGGCGAGGCGGTAAGTCCACGGCACGTGGTGGAACCACAGCAGCAGATTCTCCGGACAGTGTTTGAGACTCGCGAACTGCGCGGCGACGTGCGGGGCGTACTGCGCGACGGCATCACTGCCGCTCGCCGTGCGGTCGAAGCCGATGCCCGCGGCGTCCGCGCGGCTGTAGTAGGTGTCCGACCAGTCCGGCGGCAAGTGCTTGCTCGGGGCAATCCACGGACCGGGGCCGTAGTGCGTGCCGGCCATCTGGCTGGCGAGTCCGAGCGGATCGCTGTAGTCGACCACCGCCTCGCGCGAGCCCATCATCATCCGCACGACCGGACCTACGAACCTTGGGGCGTTGGTGAAGGTCATGCGCACCCACTGCGCGGCGATCGTACGGGCCGAGGCATCGGGATTCCAGGCGAGCCGGCCGAAGACATACCAGTTCGATTGGTTGAAGATCGAGCCGCACCAGTTGCGGTCCGAGCCGATATTGGCGACGCCGGCGATCGCGGTGTCGCGCTGTCCGTAGAGCGAGCCGTCGATCACGCGCGCGACGGTCGAGCCCGGGCCGCGGGCCCAGGTATCGGCACGCAGCACTTCCTCATACAGTGTGCCCAGGTACACGAGACTGGTTTGCTGGCCCAGGTATTCCTTGGTGATCTCCAGCTCGAGCATCAGGTGAGTGTGCGGCATCGCGCCGAACAGCGGATGAAACGGCTCGCGCGGCTGGAAGTCGAGCGGTCCGTTCTTCACCTGCAGGATCACGTTGCGGTCGAATTCGCCGTCGAGCGGCTTGAAGATGTCGTAGGACTGGCGGACACGGTCCTCGGAATGCGGATTCGTCGAGTAGACGAACGCACGCCACATGACGATGCCGTGGTAGGGCGCGAGCGCCCGCGCGAGCAGATTGGCGCCCTGCGCCTGGGTTCGCCCGTAGTTTTCAGGGCCCGGTTCGCCCTCGGAGTCCGCCTTCATCAGGAACCCGCCGAAATCCGGGATCGATCGATAGATCTCGGCGACCTTGGTCCGCCACCAGGCTTGCACCGCCGGATCGAGCGGATCGGCGCTCGAGAGCTTCCCGACCGTGATGGGGGCGCTGAACGGGACGGACAGGTAGACACGGATACCATACGGGCGCAGCACCTTGGCGAGGGCAGCGACCTTGGCGAGATACAGCGGGGTGAGGATCCACGGGCTGGCGTTGACGTTGTTCAGTACGACACCGTTGATCCCGACCGACGCACACGCGCGCGCGAAGTCGATATACCGCGGGGAGAGATACTCCGGCAGTTCGCGCCACTTCCAGATCGAATCGCCCGCGTAGCCACGCTCGACGCTGCCGTTGAGGTTGTCCCAGAAGTCGAGCACGCGGCGGCGGATCTTCGGCCGCGAGGCAATGGCGAGCGGCTCGAGCGGCTGACGGGTCTGCATCTGGCGCAGGAAGCGGAACACTCCGTAGAGCACGCCGACGTCGGTGTTCCCGGCGATCACCGTGACGTGGCGTCCGCGAAGCTGAAGCGTACGGATCACGTAGCCCTGCCGGCCGACGCCGCGCAGACCGAGGTGCAGCGAACGGAGCAGGGGTGCGCTCTGTGGTGTGCCGAGCACGATCGCGCCATTGCGGGTGACGGTCGGTTCGGTCGGCACCGGACGCGCCAGCATGCCCGAGAGGCCACGCTCGAGCTCCGCAGTTGCCGCACGCAGCGTCGGGGAACCTGCGGCGACCGGCACCAGTTCACGCGCCGAGCGACGGTAGCGGTGCAGCCACGCGCCGTGCACCGGCACGTAGCGCAGCCAGAGCCGATATCCGTCCCCGGCGTGAGCCGGGGTCGGCAGGGCGGACAGGGCGAGCAGGGCCGTGGCCCCGAGGACTGTTGCGCAGCGTCGTGCTGCCTCGATGAACTGCGACATGCGCCCCCCGGCGATGAACGTGCGATTGCGTTGCAAAATGATACCGCTACCAGTACGCTCCGGGCAATGAAACCGAAGCAGCTGAGCGAGGCGACGCTGGCGCAGGTGAGTGTGGCGGTCGCCCGTCCGCGCTACGCGCGCGCGGCCTGTCGAGTCGGCTGGCTGCATTTTGGTCCCGGTGCGTTTCACCGGGCGCATCAAGCGTACTACGCCGATCGTCTGCTCGAGCAGGACCCGCGCTGGGCGATCAGCGCCGTTGCACTGCACAGCAGCGCGGTCCGCGACGTGCTTGCCCCTCAGGATGACCTGTATTGTCTCGTTGAGCTCGCCGAGACGGCGCAGATGCGCGTGATCGGTGCGCTGCGCGAGATTCTGGTCGCTCCGCGGGAGCAGCCGGCCGTGTATGCGCGCCTGGAGTCGCCGCAGACGCGTCTGGTGACGCTCACCGTCACCGAAAAGGGCTACTGTCTCGGCGGCGACGGGCGACTCGACCTCGAGCACCCGGACATTGCGCACGATCTGCGAGCCGGTGATGCGGTGCGCAGCGTCATCGGATTTCTCGCCGCAGGGCTGCGGCGGCGGCGTGCTCGCGGTACGCCACCGTTTGCCGTGGTCAGCTGCGACAATCTGCCCGACAACGGACCAACCCTGCGTGCGGCGGTCGCGGCGTTCGCCGCGGAGCGCGATCCCGCATTCGCGCGCTGGATCGAGCAGGAAGTGCCGTTTCCGCGGACCATGGTCGACAGCATCACACCGGCCACCGATGCGGACCTCATTGCGCGCGTCGCTGCCGCGAGTGGTGTGTACGACGCCTGGCCGGTGCAGCGCGAGCGGTTCACGCAGTGGGTGATCGAGGATGTCCCGGCGGTGCGGGTCGCGGACTGGGCCGCAGCCGGCGTCACGTTGGCTCCGGACGTGTCGGTCTATGATCGTGCCAAGCTCAGAGTGGTCAACGGCGCACATTCGACGCTGGCCTATCTCGGACTGCTGCGCGGCCACGCGACGGTGGACCAGGCGATGCGCGATCCGCAGCTTGCGCATTTTGTCGAGCGCATGTTGCGCGAGGAAGTTGCCCCGAGTCTGCGCGCGAGCGAGTCGCTCGACGTCATGGCCTATATTGAGGTAACGCTCGAGCGATTCCGCACCCCGACCATCAGGCACCAGCTCGCGCAGATCGCCTGGGACGGCTCGAAGAAACTTCCAGTGCGTCTGCTGCCGAGTGTCGTCGATGCGATGGCGGCAGGGCGGCCGTTCGCGCGTCTGGTCCTGGCGCTCGCAGCATGGATGCGCTTCGTGATCGGGCGGGCGCGCGCCGGCGCAGAACTCACCGATCCGCAGGCCGATCGGCTGCTCGCCATGGGTCGGGCCTGTATCGATGAGCCGCAGCACGACGTCGCTGGATTTTTGAGCCTCGAAGACATCTTCCCACCCGCCCTTGCGGGACGGGCTGAATTCAGACTTGCTATTGTGAACGCGTACCGGACGCTGGGCGTCGACGGCTCGCTGCCGGAAGATGGGCGCGGGTAGCGCCCTGCGGCATTCCCGCACGGCCGTCGCCGGCATCTGTGTGCCACGGAAACCCGGGTCTGCGTTCGCAGAGGTGCCAGAGAGGTCGGGATTCCCGGGCGTACCACGATCGGCGGGCGATCTGTGCGATGTCGAGCGAATCAAGATCACGACGGGGGCGGCGGATGAAGCACGTGAGGGCGATAGGTGGCTGGGCGGCGCTGTACCGCATCGTGATCTGTGGCTTGCGTGGATGGATGGTGCTCGCGGCGATACTGCTGCCCGGCGCGGCACATGCCGCTGCAGTGGTCGAGAGGATCGGCGACGGTATCATCGTCACGCCGCGCGCTGGGGCGGCACGGCGAGTACGTCTGGAGGCCCTTGCGCCACAGATCATCCGGGTGACGGCGTTTCCCGGTTCTGACCTGACGGTGCCGAAAGACCTAATGGCGGTGCGTATCCATCGTGCGGGCGTGCCCTTCACGGTGCGTCAAACCGGCGATACCGTTGCACTCAGCACCGCGGAACTGACCGCGCAGGTACGCCTGGACGACGGCCAGGTCACTTTCCGCAACGCACATGGTCGGGTGATCTCGCGTGAGCTGCCGGGCGGCAGCAGCTTCAGACCGGTCACGATCGACGGCGATCGGTATTTCGCGATTCGTCAGCAGTTCGAATCGACCCCGGGCGAGGCATTCTACGGGCTCGGGCAGCACCAGAATGGCATCATCGATTACAAAGGCCGCAGTCTCACGCTTGCCCAGCACAACATGAATGTGGTCGTGCCGTTTGTCGTGTCGAGCCGCGACTACGGCATTCTCTGGGACAACACCTCGATCACGCGGTTCGGCAACCCGCGCCCATGGCAGCAGCTTTCCGAGAGTCTGATTCTCTACAATGATCATGGCCAGCGCGGCGGGCTCACGGCCCGCTACTATGTGCACGGTAAGCTGGTTCTCGAGCGGGTCGAGCGCAATATTGACGATCAATATCTGACCTGGCACGCACACGATCCGAGGTCATTCCCCAAGGCGCTCGCCAAGCTGCCGCACGTGAAAGTCGTGTGGACGGGGCAGATTGAGGCACGCACCAGCGGTCTGCACACCTTCAGTCTCTACGGCAGCGATTATCAACAGCTGTGGATCAACGGGCGTGAGGTCATTGACGCCTGGCGACAGAACTGGAATCCCTGGTATCGGAACTTCCGGGTGCGCCTGCGGGCGGGCCAACGGGTTCCGATCCGTCTGGTCTGGCACCGTCAGGGCGGTTACATCGCGCTGCTGCACCGTCCGCCTCGTCCGGCTGCGGTGCGCCGCCGCCTCTCGCTGTATTCGCAAGTCGGACGGGTGATCGATTACTACTTCATCGACGGAGCGAACCTAGATCAGGTCATTGCCGGATACCGCTACGTCACCGGACGGGCCGTGTTGTTGCCCCGCTGGGCATACGGATTCTGGCAGAGCCGTGATCACTATCAGACCGAGCGTCAGCTGCTCGGCGTGGTCCGGAAATACCGTGAGCTCGGGATTCCGCTCGACAACATTGTGCAGGATTGGCGTTATTGGAAGGATGATGCCTGGGGTTCGGATCGCTTCGATCCGAAGCGCTACCCGCATCCGCGTGCGATGATTGCCAAGGTTCACGCGCTGCACGCGCACTTCATGATCTCGGTCTGGCCAAAGTTTTATCCGAGTACCCCAAATTTCAAAGCTCTCGCCAGGATAGGCGGCATGTTTACGCTGCCGGAGAAGCTCGGCATCAAAGATTGGGTCGGGCCGGGCTACACGTTCGGGTTCTACGATCCGTTCTCTGCTGCGGCCCGGCATCTATACTGGCGACAAATCGAGCACACCCTCGGCGTACTCGGGGTGGACGCGTGGTGGCTGGACGCGGACGAGCCGGACATGGTGTCAAACACCAGCATCGCAGAGCGTGAGGCGTTCATGACGCCGAATCCCTTAGGTTCGGGCGCGGCGGTATTCAATGCCTATGCGCTCGAGCACGTCTGCGGCGTGTACCACGGCAATCTGCGATTTCGACCGGACCGGCGCCCGTTCATCCTGTCACGCTCGGGTTTCGCCGGACTGCAGCGCTGCGGTGCAGCGGTGTGGAGTGGTGACATCGCACCACGTTGGTCGGATATGAAGAACCAGATTGCCGCCGGCATCGGCTTCTCGCTTTCGGGACTGCCGAACTGGACGATGGATATTGGCGGCTACCAGCCGGAGAGCCGCTACCTGCATCCGGATGCGGCCAATCTCGCCGAGTGGCGTGAACTCAACACGCGCTGGTTCGAGTTCGGCGCGTTCTGCCCGATATTCCGCTCGCACGGACAGATGCCGCACCGTGAGATCTACAATCTCTCGCCGCCGGGTACCAAGCTCTATCGGATCCTGGTTTCCTACGACCAGCTGCGCTACCGGCTGATGCCCTACATCTATACCCTCGCTGGCGACACGTGGCGTAAGAACGGCACGATCATGCGTGCCCTGGAGATGTCGTTTCCGGACGATCCCCGTGTGCGCAGCATTGCAACCGAGTACATGTTCGGGCCGGCATTCCTGGTCAGCCCGGTATTTCGTTACCAGGCGCGCCGCTGGCGCGTGTATCTGCCCGCCGGTGCGACCTGGTACGACTTCTTCACCAACGAGGTCTATCGTGGCGGTCGGACGGTGACGGTGGCTGCACCGCTGGCGCGTCTGCCGCTGTTCGTTCGGGCCGGCTCGATTGTGCCGATGGGGCCGGCAATCGAGTACACGGGTGAGCGGCCGCGCGCCCCCATCACGGTGCTGGTGTACACCGGACACAGCGGTACGTTCAGCCTGTACGAGGATCAGGGCACCACGTTGGGCTATCAGCACGGGCAGTATTCGCTGATCCCGTTCTCCTATGATCAGACCGACGGAACACTCTTGATCGGCGCACGCACCGGATCGTTCCCCGGCATGGTGCGCACCCGTCAGTTCCGTATCCGCTGGATCGCACCCGGCTCGCTCTCGGGAGATGACTTCAGCGCCCCCGCCGATACGATTGTGACATATACGGGTCGAGCCGTTCGCGTGCACTGTGCCGGATGCGTGGACCACGTGGGGACGCGCTCATGAGCCGGCGCCCTGCGTCCGCGGCGGTGCGATGTGCCGCGACGGCCGTGGTCTCGGTGCTCGCGTGCTCCGTGGCGCTCGCCGGCACCGGGCAGATCGCCCGCCGGCCCCCGATGGGATGGAACAGCTATGATGCCTACGGTACGACCATCACGGAAGCGCAGTTTCGCGCCAACGTGCGCTGGATGAGCCGGCATCTGCGTCGCTATGGCTGGCGCTACGCGGTGATCGACGCGGAGTGGTTCGTGCGCAATCCGACGCCGTCCGGCGGGGCGCACGGTTCGGTCATGACGCTCGACCGGTACGGCCGGTATCTGCCGGCGCCGAACCGGTTCCCCTCCGCAGCGGGCGGGAGGGGATTTGCGCCGCTCGCGCAGTACGTGCATTCCCTGGGGCTGAAATTCGGCATCCACATTCTGCGCGGCATTCCCGTGCAGGCGGTCCGTGAGGATCTGCCGATCGCCGGTTCGGTGTTTCGCGCTCGGCAGGCGGCGGTTGCCGATGCGCCGTGCCCCTGGAGCCCGGACAACGACGGCGTGGCGGCCAACGCAGCCGGGCAGGCGTACTACGACTCGATCGTCAGGCTGTATGCCCGCTGGGGCGTCGATTTCATCAAGGCGGACTGCATCGCGAGTCACCCCTATGCGGCGGCGGAGATCGGCATGCTGGCGCGCGCGGTCCGGGCCGCGGGACGGCCGATGGTGCTCAGCCTCTCCCCGGGGCCGGCACCGCTCAGCCGGCTCGCCCAGCTGCGCCGCGATGCCAATCTGTGGCGGATCTCGAATGACGTCTGGGATCTGTGGCACAGCACACGGGCCTATCCACAAGGCGTGGACAATCAGTTCAGACGTCTCGCGCGCTGGGCGCCCCTGGCCCGACCGGGACACTGGCCCGATGCGGACATGCTGGCGATCGGCTACCTCGGTCCCAAACCAGGCCTGGGGTCGGCCCGCTGGAGTCGCCTGAGTCACGCCGAGCAGCGCACCTACATGACGCTCTGGTGTATCGCCCGCTCGCCGCTGATGATCGGCGCGAATCTCACGCGCATGAATCGGTGGACACTGTCGCTGCTCGACAATCCCGAGGTCATCGCGGTCGATCAGCAGGCGCGCGATGCCCATCAAGTGTTCTCCCGCCACGCCTTCGTGGTTTGGACGTCACGGTCGCAGCACGGCGGCGGGTGGTACGTGGCGGCGTTCAACTTGGCGGCACGGGCACGTACGCTGCGCGTGCCATGGCGGGCACTCGGACTGCCGCCGGGCCGCTATCGAGTGCGCGACCTGTGGCAGCGGCGCACGCTCGGCGGTGCGACTGCGCTGAAGGTGCGCCTCGCCGAGCACGGCTCTGTGCTCTATCGGCTGCGGCGCTAGAAGCAGCGCAGCTTTCTGATTGACGAGGAGCCACCGCCATGCGACGGCGACACTTGTTCACGCTGATGGCCGGTACGGCGACTGCGGCGTCGCTGTCCGTGCCGGCCGCAGCCACGGAGCACATGTCTGCCGGGCTGCGGACGCGCCGCCCCCGGGGGTGGCGGGGCAGGGACTGCTTGCACTGATATGGGACTCGCCCCTTCATCACGAGTATCCCGGGTGATGCCGGGAGGCGAAGTTCGGCATCCGGAGCCACTCGAGCCCCGGTGCGTGCCGGAGGACGGTGACGGGTATGCCCGCAACATGTACATCCACGGAGGCGCAGGGTTCGGTGCCCAGCCGCACAGTACGAGGACCAGCGGGCGGATTACGCTATGAGAGACATCTGTGAGGTCAACTGTGAGTGAATCATCCGCGCGCCAGCCGATCCGCATCGCGCAGCATGGCTATACGCTCGACGTTCTGGCACATCTCGGCGGCGCGCTCGCGGGGCTGCAGTTCCAGGGACAGGAGGTGCTGCGGCGGGCGGCTCCGCAGACCGATGAGCCGCTCGACAGCGGCGGATTCGCGCTGATGCCGTTTGCCAACCGGATCGCGCAGGGGCACTTCCGCATCGGAACGCGCAACGTTCAGCTCAAGCCCAACGCGCCGGGTCAGATGCATCCCCTGCACGGACAGGCCTGGCGCGAGCCCTGGACGGTCGAGTCGCGCGAGCCGGGTCGAGTGGCGCTCGTTTACGAGCACGCGGCCGGGGAGTGGCCCTGGGCATACCGGGCACGGCAGGTGTTCACGCTCGGCGAGGCGGGGCTCGAGGTCGCGCTGGCGCTCGAGAACTGCGCTGCCGAGCCGATGCCGGCAGGCATCGGCTGGCATCCCTATGTGCGGCGAACCCCGGCGGCCCGGTTGCGTGCAGCGGTCGCGGGTGTGTGGCTCGCGGATGCGCAGTGCCTGCCGACGACGCTGGCGTCGCCGCAGACGACCTGGGATTTCCGCAACGGTGCGCCGGCGCCGCAGACGCTCGTGGACCACTGTTATACCGGTTGGGACGGTCGGGCGGAGCTCGTACTGCCGGAGGAGCGGTTGTGCATACGCATCGAGGCGGAGGAGCCGCTGCGCTGGTTGCACGTCTACAGTCCGCCCGGGGAGGCGTTCCTGTGCATCGAGCCGGTCAGCCACATGCCGGACGCGCTGAACCGCGCAGAACCGCCGGCGTTGAGCGGCTTGCGGCTGCTCGAGCCGGGTCAGACGCTGGATGCGCGCGTGACACTGGCGGTGAGCCGAACATCATCGAGCGCCTGAACGGCCGGCCGGCGCGCAGTGTCTTCCTGCGGCGCTGCGAAGACCGGTTCGGCTCCGCAGATCCGCGGCGGCGGCCGTTCAGACGAACGGTTCGATGTTGTGGAAGCGGCTGTAGTCGAACCGGTCGATGCCGTCGGCGCCGGGGATCAGGATGTCGGCGAACGAGTGTTGCCAACGCAGCATCTCGGGCGGGTATTCGTGGCGGGCCATGAGCGTCTGACCGGTCGTCTCGTCAATCCCGAGGATGGTCAGAATCAGAAACGCGTTCTCGGCCTGCAGGCTCTCGGCCGTGGCGGTGGCGAGGGGACTGTCGGGCGTGAGCGTGTGCATCAGCGTCCAGCCGAAGAGGAATGCCGGCTGCTCGCTGCGCCGCAGGGGCAGGTCGTGGATGCGCCGTATCCGATAGCCCTCGACGCTGCGCTCGTCCCGTACCAGGCGCAGATGCGCCTGGGCTTCCATGATGACGTTGTGCCGCTCGTTGGCGGCGCGCAGCATCAACGTCGGCTGGCCGTCGAGCGGGCGGATCACCGCGTGGTGGGCGAAGAGGATCCGCGCGGTCGGACGCGAGAAGCGCGCGAACATCATCCCGGCGATCAGTGCCAGACTCATCATGCCGACGAAAATCTCGAGCGAGGCGATGATGTGCGCGAAGACGGTCTGCGGATGCATGTCGCCGTAGCCGACGGTCGCAAGCGTCTCGACGCTGAAGAAAAACCGCCCCCAGAAGCCCGGCGGATTGACATGCGCGATGTCGTTCGCCTGCAGCGAGTACACCGCCGCAAACAGCAGGTTGAACGCGAAGAAGAAGCCGGCGAAGCTCAGGAACAGCCGCGGCCAGCTCACCGTCATGAACACGTGATACAGGTCCTGCCAGCGGCGGCGCGGCAGACCCTCGCGCACGACCCGACGGCTGGAGGTCGGGAGCTGAATCACGGGAGCGGAACTGGGCACGGGCGATTCTCAGACGCAGGGGAGGGGCGCTACACGACGCTACGGGAGGGTAGAGAATGCCGAGCGCCCCTTCAAGACGCCCCCGCGGGGGCCCGGGCAGTCGGGCGCAGCGCGGGACTGGCCCGGGTAAACGGGCGGCCCGGCCCGGGCTGGTTCCGTTATCATCGACGGGATGCGCGCAGGAGCCGGCGGGCTGGCGCAGCAACTCCCGCCGACGGCGGCGAGCGGGGCGGCGCTCGGCCTGTTGTGCCTGTGTTAAAGTGCCGCGGCGCATGCGTTGGCCGCACAAGATTGCCCCTGAGAAGAACGCAGAGGATCGATGAACAAACCGGCGCGTAAATCCCGAAGCGGCGCCCGTCGCAGCGTCACCATCAAGGACGTGGCGCGGTACGCAGGTGTCTCGCCGATGACCGTCTCGCGGGTGGTCAACGGCGGTCAGTACGTGAGCGATGTGACGCGCCAGACGGTCATGCAGGCGGTGCGACAGCTCGGATACTCGCCAAATCTCGCGGCGCGCAACCTGGCCAGTGCCCGCGGCGAGCGCTTGGGGCTGCTGTACGGGAACCCGAGCGCCTCGTACCTCAGCGAGTTCCTGGTGGGAGCGCTCGATGCCGCGACCCGCCACGGCGTGCAGCTGGTGCTGGAGAAGTGCGAGATGACGCCGGCCGCCTCGCGCCGGGCGGTGCGTCGCCTGGTCGCAGGCGGCGTCGTGGGAGTGGTGCTGCCGCCACCGCTGTGCGAGTCGACGGTGATCCGCGCGGAACTGCAGGCTGCGCGTATGCGCATCGTGGCCGTGGCCGCAGGCCGCCCGCCCGCCGATGCGATGTGCGTGAGCATCGACGATTTCGAGGCGGCCCGGGAGATGACCCGATATCTGCTCGCGCTCGGCCACACCCGGCTCGGCTTCATCAAGGGTCACCCGAATCAGACCGCGAGCGAGGAGCGCTGGCGGGGTTTTGCGGCGGCCGTCGAGGAACACGGACATCTGCCCGAGCCGCGGGTCGAGCAGGGGTTCTTCACGTTCCGCTCAGGTCTCGACGCAGCCCGCAAGCTCCTCGCCGTCGAGCCGCTGCCGACCGCGATCTTCGCCAGCAACGACGACATGGCGGCGGCCGTCATGGCCGAGGCGCACCGGCGTGGTCTCGAGGTGCCGAACGACCTGACCGTGGTCGGCTTCGACGACAGCCTGATCGCGGCGAACATCTGGCCGGGACTGACCACCATCCATCAGCCGATCGCGCAGATGGCCGGAGAAGCAGTCGACATGTTGGTCGCTGCGGTGCGCGGCGGACGACGTGGCGCGGCGGCCGAGCCGGTGCATCGCCAGGTCGCCCACGAACTGATCACGCGCGAGTCGGCAGCACGCCCGCGAAGCGTCGCCTGAGGCGTACCGACGCTTGACAGAACGGGTCCCCGGGAGACATGGTAGCGATACCAAAACGAGGGGGTTCCGATGAGCAAGGGCAATACCGGGCTCGTGGTGGCGCTGACCGCCGCGGCGACCTTGGGCGGGCTGCTGTTCGGCTACGACACGGCGGTGATCTCGGGCGTCACGAGCGCGATCACGCATAATTTCGTGACCCCGCGCCATCTGAGCGCTGCGGATGCGAACTTCCTCTCCGGCCTCGCCATCTCGATCGCGCTGCTCGGCTGCGTGCTCGGCGCGGCCGTTGCCGGTCCGGTCTCGACGCGCATCGGGCGGCGGGCGGGACTGCTCATCGCCGGGGTGCTGTTCCTCGTCTCCTCGCTCGGCGCGGGGTATCCGGAGTTCTTCTGGAGTCTGTTCGGTGCCCTCGGGGACCGCGCGCTGCCGGCGTTTCTCTTCTACCGCGTGATGGGCGGTACGGCGATCGGCATGGCCTCGATGCTCGCCCCGATGTATATCGCCGAAGTCGCCCCGCCCGAGACACGCGGCATGCTGGTGACGTTCCAGCAGATCGCCATCGTGGTCGGCATCAACCTGGTGTACTTCGTCAATTGGCTGATCCAGTCCGGACACAGCCGCGCCTACCTGCTCTCGACCGCCTGGCGGCACATGCTCGCCTCGGCGGCGATCCCGGCCGCGCTGCTCATCGTGTTCATGCTGCTGGTGCCCGAGACCCCGCGATTCCTGGTGCTGAAAGACCGTGACGCGGAGGCGCTCGCGCTGCTGAAGAGGCTCGTAGGCACCGACAGTGCGCAATCGACGCTGAGCGAAATCAAGGCGACGCTGATCGAACATACCCGCCCGTTGCTCTCGTTCGGGGTGCTGGTGCTGGTGGTCGGCGTGGCGCTGTCGGCCTTCCAGCAGCTGGTCGGCATCAACGCGGTGCTGTACTACGCACCACACATGTTCGAGAACATGGGCGCATCGACCAACCAGGCGTACTGGGAGTCCGCGACGTTCGTCGGGATAACGATGACGGTGTTCACGCTGGCGGCGACGTTCACGGTCGATCGGCTCGGGCGCAAGCCGCTGCTGGTGGCCGGCGCGTTCGTAATGGCGGCCGCGATGATCGTGATCGGCCTGCTGTTCGACCTGCACCTGGTGAGCGCTGGCGGCCATGCCGCGGCCGGGCATGCCCGCGGCGCGTCCTATCTGGCGATTGCCGCGATCGTGCTCTACATCATGGGCTTCTCGTTCTCCTGGGGCCCGGTTGTGTGGGTGATGCTCGCGGAAATCTATCCGAACTCGATCCGCGGCAAGGCGATGTCGATCGCGATCGGCGCGCAGTGGATCATGAACTTCATCGTCTCACTGACGTTCCCGATGCTCGACGGCAGCGCGTATCTGAACCGGCACTTCAACCATGGTTTCGCCTACTGGCTCTACAGCGCCGGGGCCATCCTCGCCGGGCTGTTCGTGCTGCGTTTCGTGCCCGAGACCAAGGGCCGCACACTCGAGTCGATCCAGGAACTGTGGCACCCGGCGGCGGGCCGTCCCGCGCGGGCCGAGGAGCCCGCCGCGTCCTGAGGCCGGGCGGGGCGCTCCCCGGTCGACGGAGGGCTGCCCGTCCGGGGGCGGACTGAGGTACGCTTGGATCCCTTGAGACGAGGGCCGCAGCGGAACCTGCAGCGGTCTTCGGCGTCTACCCGTCATCGCCAGCGGCTCTCTTCGTGCATGCGGATATCCTGCGGGAGTGTCTCCCCCGCCAGGGCCGGGCCGGCCGTCGGCCCGAGCGCGGCGCAGCGGGCGCCGCGAAGGAGAACTCATCATGCGCCGCCGTGATTTTCTGCAGACGACCCTTGCCGCCGGCACTGCCGCCCTGAGCTGGACGCTGCTGCCGCCGATGAGCGCGCGTGCGGCCGACAGCGATCTCGTTGACGTCACTCTCGAGGCGCGACCGTACCGCTACCCGGTGGTTACCGGGGCTAACTTCACGGGGCTTGCGTACAACGGGCAGGTGCCCGGCCCATTGCTGCGCGTGCGGTACGGGCAGTCCTTCCGGGCCCGCTTCGTCAACCATACCGGATCGGCGAGCACCATCCACTGGCACGGCATGATCCTGCCGAACGACATGGATGGCGTTCCGTACGTCACGCAGGCGCCGGTGCCGAACGGCGGGGAGTTCGTGTACACCTTCAAGCCCGATCCGCCGGGGTTCCGGTGGTATCACGCGCATGACGGTGATCAGGATGCGCGCGGGCTGTTCGGGGCGTTTCTGGTCGAGGATCCGCGTGAGCCGCGCGCCGACGTCGAAGTCGTGCTGATCCTGCACGATGTGCCCGATCTGCACAGCCTGTACGCCGCGCTCGCCGGCAAGAGCGATGCACCGATGTATCTGCCGCCCGGTCTGACCGCAACGGGCATGCGGGCGCAGCCACCCCAGCCGCCCATGAGCGGCATGAGCGGCATGAGCGGCATGAGCGGCATGAGCGGCATGACCTCGTCCGCCGGACCGATGCGGATGGGGGACGCGCTGAAGTACCTGTCGCATTGCATCAGCGGAGCCGCATATCCGCACACCCGCCCGCTGATCGTCAAAGTCGGGCAGACCGTGCGGCTTCGCATCCTGAATGCGAGCCCGACCCTGACGCATTACGTGCGTCTGGCGGGCCATGAACTGCGGGTCACGCACAGTGACGGGAATCCGCTCTTGCGCCCCGTGACCGTCGATGCGTTGCGCATTGGCGTCGCGGAACGCTACGACGCCTGGTTCGAAGTGACGCGTCCGGGCGCCTGGCTGCTCGAGAGCCTCATGGGCGCGGACGGCGGGCGCCGCCAGGCGATGGTGATCCGTACGGTCGACGCGGCGGCCCATCCGCTGCAGGTGCCGCCGCAGTCGCTCGCCGGCGCGAAGCTGTTCACGTACGGACTTGCCGGTGACGGCGTCCCGCTCGCGGCGGGTGCGTCCGACCCGTTTGGGCAGGCCAACGTCCGGCGCACGCTGCTGCTGGGTGGCGGGACGCCGGACAATCCGCACTGGACCATCGACGGGAAGACCTGGCCGCATACGCCCAAGATCGACGTGCGGCATGGCGATTGGGTCGAGATCGCCTTCCGGAACCCGACGGACATGAGTCACCCGATGCACCTGCACGGGCACGTGTTCGAACTCGTCGAGGCGTCCGGAGAGCGGTTGCGTCGGCCGCTTGCGAAGGACACGACACTCGTGGCCGCCGGCGGGACGGCGACGTGGCGGTTCCGGGCCGAC
>JAKADE010000008.1 GCA_021820785.1 Pseudomonadota bacterium | reverse complement strand
AGGCTGGCCAGCTGTGCCCGGTCAAGACCGCCGCGGCCGCGGTAATCGATGTCCTCGAGCGCAGCAGCACGTTCCTTCGGCTGGCAGGACTTCCACAGCCGTCCCATGCGGCGGTTTTCCCGATGCGTGACCTCGCGCTCGAGCAGCAACGCGAGGCGCTCCTCGAAGGCGAGCTGCTGGGCGGCGGTGGTCGTCATCTGCTCGCTCAGCGCGAGCGCCATGCCGTGCAGCTTCAGGCGGTTCAGTGCCTCGAGGGTGGGTTGGATGAGCATTGTTCATCATCTCCTTCGGTCATGGACGGCTCAGCCGTCTGGGTGGTGGCACGGAAGTACTCCGCCCCGCGCACGTTCTCGTGCGCGAGCGAGGCGGTGGGCGCGGCCGTGTCCGCGCCCGGGAAGAGCTCAGGGTGCTGATCGAGCTTGGCCTCGAGGATCGCCTCGATGCGCTTGCGGGTCGGGGAACCGAGCGTCAGGGCGCGCCGACAGGCCGCCTCCAGGCGCTGCTCGCCGTAGGCGTTGGCGAGGCTCAAGAGGCCCAGGCACGTGCGATAGCCTTGCTCGGGATGCGGGCGGTGCTCGAACTGCCATTGCACGACAGCGCCGGTACCCGGGCCGATCTTCTGGCCCCAGCCGATCAGCCGACCCGGCGTCCACTGGGCGTGCCGGCGGTGCGACTCGGGCATGTGCTCAGGCAAGGTGGTGTGCGCGCCGCGCTGGTAGGAGCGCAGGTGCGCCCCGACACGGCGGCCCTTGAACAGGCACTCGATGGCGGAGGCCGTCATGCGCACGTGCACGTACTCACCGACCAACGGGTGCGGCACGCTGTAGTAATGCCCGTCGGCCTCCACGTGGTAGTCGATGCCGACCTTGGCTTTGCGCCACTCGGCGTACTCGTAGCGCCGCGCCGGGAGCGCCTTCATCGCCGGCCGGTCGATCGACTCGAACGCCTCGGCGCGCGAGCCCGGCAGCTTCTTGAACGGACGGTGGTTCAACTCGAGCAGCAGCGTTGCGATGACGGCGTTGAGCTCGGCGAGGGAGAAGAACTGCCGCTTGCGCAGGCGCGCCAGGATCCATCTCTGCACCACGAGCACGTGGCTCTCTGCGACCGCCTTGTCACGGGGCTTGTACGGCCGCGCCGCGATGATCGCGCACCCGTAGTGACGCGCCATATCGCCGTACGTGGAGTTCTCCTCCGGCTCGTAGCGGCAAGCCTTCTTGATCGCGCTCTTGAGGTTGTCCGGCGTCAGGATCTCTGGCACGCATCCCAGGTACTCGAGCATCCGGATGTGCGAGCCGATCCAGTCAGGAAGCTGCTGCGTCCAGGTCGCCTCCGCGTAGGTGTACTTGCTTGCGCCCATCGAGGCGACAAAGATCTGCGCGCGCAGGATCTGCCCGGTCCCGGCGTTGATCACCGCCACGGTGTCGCCGCTGTAGTCGATGAACAGCTTCTCCCCGGCCCGATGCGTCTGGCGCATCGAGCGGGCGAGGCTCTCGCGGAAGCGCTGGTAGTGCCAGCAGAACTGGCTGTACTGGTAGGCCCGCTCACCGTGCGCGCCGCGGTACTCCTCCCAGAGCAGCTGCAGCGTCACCCCTTTGCGCTTGAGCTCCTGGTGCACGTACGCGTAGTCGGCGTGCGTGTATTGCTCGAGCTTGACGACCTGGGGGAACAGCCGCCGCTCGAGGGCGGCATCATCGAGCTGCTCGGGCAGCGGCCAGCTCAGACCCTGCTCGCTCGCCCGCTGAACGTACTTGCCGACCGCGCCCTTGGACAGGCCCGTGGCCGCCGCGATCCGCTCGTGACTCAATCGCGCCTCGAACTTCAGGCGCAGAACTTCTTTGATTTTGCGCATGGCACTCCGCTTGGCTGGCATTGGTTCTCCCCGAGGGCAAATCGGGCAGCTTAGCCAGCGCTCTGGGGTCCAGCGCAGACCCGGCAGGATCGTTCCGGGGCAACGTGACCGGCCATTCCGGGATCGTGACCAGCGATTCCGGGCGCAAGCCCAAAATCGGTCACCTTCCAGCGGAATCAGCGGTCACGTTCGGCCGGAACGGCCGGTCACGTTCGTCCGGAATCAGCGGTCACGATGGGCCGGAATACGCAGCCGGGGTCGAGGGTTCGAGTCCCTCCCTTTCCACCACTACTTTCAGTCACTTGCACGCTTCCTCCCGATTGCACAATCGACAGTGCGGGAGTTTTGCGGCGTTTTACTCTCTTTAGAGCAAATCAATGCGGCGTTTCGCGCCCACCGAAATCGATTCGGCAACTGCGGCGGGGAACGCGTCGGGCAGACCGGCAATCACCGCATTGATGCTGTCCTTCCCAGTATCACGGATTTCGGCGAGTACGGTGCGCACGAGTGTGGCGGGTAAGCTGCAGCGATCGCCCGTTTCGACAAAGTGCCGACCCGTAATTTTGTGTACGACGTAGTGTCGGTTCCTTCCAATCGCCATGGCCATCTTCATTTTGTTGAAACGGATTTTCTTCGCATCAATGCTCGGCTGTGCGGAAACAACGTCGTAAATCGGTGTCAGACGGTATCGACTGCCGGACGCAAGCCGAATGCTGAAATTTTTTGCGTGTCCATCGGTTGCGCCAAGCAGCCAGAAGATGACCTGCGCTTTGAACAGCGTCTTCTGATCCTCCTCGGGTACATCGCTGCCCTTCAGAAGTTCCACGAGATTGCAAATTCCGGGGCCGCCCTCTGATTCGTATTTGCGGGACGGCGGCACGGAGAGAGCTTGGCAGCAATCTTCCTGGGGAATCCGTAGGAGCCGACCGTTCTTCGTCCACAATCGGTCGAAACGTTCAATTACAAGTGCGCGCTTGTCTGCAAAGTCCGTTATGACGGATTTCGCGGCAGGGAGACCGAGCGCACGGACCAATTCCAAGCACAGATATTCATTCTCTACGCTGTTCGATAAGTCGATCCCGCTGGGAAGGTGGCCGATTTGGGGCTTGAGAATATGCGTGGTTGCCGTGGTGCCGTGCGGAACATGCCACTTGTCCTTCCAGTAGAGCAGGGCAGTCTTTTCCTGTGCGCCGGCTATTGAAATCCGGAATTCGCGATCATCTTCGCCGATGCCGAGCGGATTGCGTGTTAAATGACCAATGCGCTCCGCAATTTCCTCGTGGGTGACTGCGCGCGCAGTCACCTCTGCGGTTCCTTTGACGTCCTCACCGTCCGGTACGAACTGGAGTGCGCCGACGCAATCGCGACCGACTGCCGCTAACAGGCTGTAGGCGTCTGGGCCATCCGCGTGTGCTCGCTCTGCGAGTCGTCTTCGAATGTCATCATTGTCAGGGAGTAAGTTGTCAAAGACGGCAATGACTGGAGCGCCGATGTACCGATCTTCGCGGAGAGGTAACGAGAGAGAAACCGGGATAGCGCTATCCCATTCAAGCCAGGTGGAATCGTAAGTGAAGTCGATTGCGCCGCTGGTTGCGCGTCGAAGGTGACCGACGAGCCGCCCGTTGAGATACACGTGAAGGGGCGGGTGAGTGGCTGTACGGGCCATCAGAACAGCTCTTCGACGTCGTCCGCCGTGGCCTGTGTGCGGGGCCTGATCACAAGTTCAAGGTCTAAGGCCGTCAGGGCGTCGATTAGAATGCCAATCTGCGTACCCCGTTCTCCGCTCTCCAATTTGGAGACGGTTGCCTGACGGGCATGCATCAAGTGACCCAGGGCAAGCTGCGTGAAGCCTTTTTGGCGCCTGTAGCGGCGAAGTGTGGCTGCAAGCTGTTTGGATGTTCGAACGACGCTAGTCACGGGCTCAATATACGCAATCCCGTATTAAATGTAAATATACGGTTTCGCGTATTATTTTTGAATATACGCAATTGCGTATTGTGGATTTCGCGCCGTGGACGCAGCGAGGGAAGGGGTAGGGCAGCGATGGGTTGCATATGCGGCTACCTGATGCGCATATGCCGCATCTGCTCTTTGCAAGTTCCGAGCGCCGCCCTCAAAGCCTCGTGCCATTGGTCCACGCACCGTGTCTTCTGCGGGAATTTTGCGGGACTCAGTCGTGCTCGGTTGTGCTCAGTCGTCACGACTGCAACGGGCGTCACGCAGCTAAGTTATTGCCTATGAGGATTATTTCTGTCAGCGGTGAGCAAGCGACGTCCATTTTGCAGGCCTGGGGCGTTTCGCGCAACATATCAATGACTGCGTGAGTGCGGCGATGCGTGCGATATTCACGTCAACATATACGTTGCAGGTGGACGTGATTCGGGCGTATTTCATTGACGTCAGTCGCCCACGGCAGTTGCAGCGTCAGATTTGGACGTATGGAAAATTTGATGGTGAAAAAAGAGCATCCGGGGCGCTGTATCGGTTGCGTCGAAGTCGTTTCGTCCCCCGTCACGAATTTCGCTCAGTCGGTTCGACACGGTGGCGGCGACTGGGCCGCCTTGATCGGCGGGTTTGCGCCGTGCCGCACGGCAGCAGTGTCTGCGACAGAGTGTTAGTGCCTCCGCGGTGGCATCGTCATATTAATGGTGCAGGAATCGCTCGCCGTCCGCACCGACATTGACTACGGAAGGCGATCTCGACGATCGGGTCGGGAAGAATTGATGTCGGGTTGCCCTCCTGACGCGAAATCGTTTTGCGCGACTCCCGGCGGCACGCAGTCTCACATTGCGGGCTCCAGTGGTCGATGCAACGATCGTCCATCAGAACTCGTGCGTACATAGCCTTGGTGTGAATGCGGGCGTTAGAGGCCGGACCGAGCGAGCGGGTGATCCGACTAAGAGCCCGACGCTGTGGCCGACGTTATCGCGGCCCACCGTCGCCGGTTCACTAGCAGCCTGCCATTTCAGGTTGGCAGGCTGCCGGCTGCGCATCCGACGCTCTGTCGGTACTCGGAGATCGGAATGATGCGTTGCGCATCTCGATCCCAGAGAATGCAGTTCAACGCACCGAGCACTTCGTGAAGCTTCACGCGGGTGACGCGTGCGAACAAGTGCTCATATTCCCGATGACACTCGGCGAGGCGGTAACTCGGAATGCCGGCGGACAGATGGTGAATGTGGTGATAGCCGATATTGGCGGTGCACCAGTTCAGCCAGCCGGGCAGAACCAGAAAGCTCGTGCCTTCGATCGCTCCGGTGTCGTGGTCCCAGTTCGCGCTGTCGGTGGCGTACGCGTGCTTGAAGTTATGCTGTACGGTGAACAGCACGATGCCGGCGCCGCCTGCGATCGATACGCTCAGAATATAGATAGAGAAAAATGTCCCCGCACCGCACGCGATACACATCGCGGTCCATGCGCTCAACAGCGCTAGATTGTTCCAGAGCATGTGTCGATATTCCCGCGCGGATTTCCAATAGCGTGTGCGATACGTTGCGGCATGGGCCTTCAATGAGATGCCGGGCTGCGCCAGCTTCCGGCGCGCCAGATGTATCAGCAGGCCAATGCTCCCCTTCAGCCACGTAAAGCGCGGGTTGAAGATCAGATACACGAATCCCGCCAGCGGTGCGACCAGCACGCTGCATTTGATGCGGTAGGCGCGCTGCTGTGCGCGGGTGAGTGCCGCGTACTCGGTGACCGAAAGCGTCGAATAGGGGCCGCGGTATTTCTCCCAGTCCCCGTTGTGCGCATGGTGGTAATTGTGATGCTGCGACCAGACGTATTGCGGCATTCAGGAGAGAACGCCGAGCAGAAAGCCGATGGCGCGATTGAGTGGGCAGCTGCGAAATAGGCTCCCGTGTCCACACTCGTGCATCAGGCCGAAGACGCGCACCGTCACGAGAATGAGCGGTATCAAGGGAATCACGGTCAGCCAGGGGGAGATGTTCGAGAGTCGTACGGCAGCCCACCAGAGAAGCCCGAGGGGGATCAGAGTGGTGAGAACGTGCAGCCATCCGCTGCGGTCCTCGGATCGGGCGTAACGAGCGATCATGGCGCACTTCTGGTGCCGCAGGCAGTCAGTCGAATCCACGTGGTACCCCGGATTTCAATATTGTATTCGTGATGAATTGACGTACGAGCGTGTGCTGCTCGGCGCGGCGAGACCCCATGCGTCGCCGTGACCGCAGCGGTGCAACCAGGATTCGACTGGAGGTCCGCGAGATGGTTCATGCATGGCGAATGCTCGGCGATGCGGTGAGGCGCCAGTCGTTGCGGATCCGGTCGGTTCCGGTGAGCGAGCGGCGCGATGACCGGGGCAATGCACGGTTGCCGGTCGAGCCCTCCGGCGGCGCCTGGGAGGGTTCAGCCGTCAAGGGCGGGGGAGAGCCGTCCTGGCGCTGAAGACGTAAAGGTCACGTCATGTAGTGGGTGGGTGGGGGCGGTGGTGTCGACGTGGCGCCGCGCAACGTGGGAATGCGCTCTCGACAGGGCGCTCGGCGCCGTCGAAGCGCTGTGGGCTACAAGGCCACCGCACTGACCGGATGGGTCACGGGACGTCCGTCCACTCTGGTCCGTGGATCCTGCGGCGAGAGCGGACAGGTCGAATTGAGCTCGGGAGGAGAACATCGGGTTCTATGACGGATGATGCGTCGCGGCTGGCGCGCCGGTGCGCTTAATCAGCGTCGCGGCGTCCGGCTGGAGCTGCAATCCTTGCGGTGCGAGACGTCGCGATTTGCGCCGCACGGCCGACAAGCGACCTCGTCGCTGCCCGTGATGAAAGGCGTTCCAGCGTAGCGTTCTGTCACGACAGCCTTCCCAAAAAACATGGCGCGACGGAAATGGATCGCCGCGTTCTCATTCGTCGAACACTGCAGCGCAGCAGCCACGCCGGCTTGGCGCGAACTGTACTCCAGTGCCCGGGTCCACCCACTGAAAGCTCGCGAACCCGCGACGGAGACTACAAGACCTCATGCCGGTCTGCTCGCCTTTCGTATCGCGCAGCGGCGATTCCGCGGGGCAGCATGGGGGCACCGGACGGGCGCGCGGGATCCCGAGAGAATAGACCCTCTCGGAAGGACCATCGACGCGGTTCCGGCGCTTCAGCTCGGGGACTCGGCGCTGTCCGATAGCCTCGGCCGCGGCCGGAGGGCCACGGGGGACCTGGGTGGGTTGGGGCAGTTCGAATCGGGAATCCATCCGTCCCCGAACGCATGACGCCTGAAATTTCGTGGTGCGCGTGTATACGGCGTCCGCCGGCACTACGCTCAGCAAGGTGGCGCGTTCCTCTCGGGGGCTCCCTGCCCGCCTTACCGGACGTGCTGCCCCGTGACGCCGCTCGACTTGATTGCGCCGACGACGTAACTCGGCGTCGAGGGCGGAACGATGACTGTCGCAACCTCGACAGCGCGGTGACAGCCAATGGCGAAGCAGCGGGCAGCTTCTCGCACGATGCGAGAGCAATCGCTTCAGCTGCGCGCTCGTGGAAGGCTCGCTTGACCGCAGCCTCTTCGGCGTCTCCTGTGCTCAGCCCCGTCTTCGGGTGGACGCCGGTCACTCCCATGAAATCGAGGTTGGCCCGGAGCTTCAATGCGGCCGCGAACAACGCGGCACCGGTATTTACCATGGAGAGCCTAAGCGATCGTGTGCCCAGCATGACGAACTCGCTGCGGGGGTCCGCGGCGAACTCCACGGCGACCTCCGGACTCTGCGTCATCACCGCTACACTGAGGCCGGAATCGAGGTATCTGGCGATCTGGATGGCGGTCGTCCCTCCGTCCAGGAACACGCCCTGGCTACTTTGAACCAGGGCCGCACCCGAGCGATTCAAAAGCGACCTTTCCCGCGATCGAGGCCGATCCGCGGACGAGCAGATCTTCGTCGGCCAGCGATGCGGGATGCGCTCCACCGCGTACGCGGCGCACCCGAAGCGTCACCCCTCATGTCAAGCTGCGCAAGAAGGCGTCGAGTTCTCCCGCCGCCAGCGGCTTGCAGTAATAGTATCCCTGCACTTCGTCGCAGTCGTGAGCGGACAGAAACGCGAGCTGCTCGCGCGTC
The DNA here is from genome assembly GCA_021820785.1 of Pseudomonadota bacterium. The sequence continues at coordinate 12,707 of JAKADE010000008.1, read as the reverse complement.
TCGACGCCCTCGGCGATCGTACGCAAACCGAGATTCCTGGACACGCTGATGATCGCGCTAACGATCGCCCGGTCTTCCTCGCGTGACGGGATTTCCCGCACGAAAGATTGATCAATCTTGATCTTGTAAATGTTGAAGCGCTTCAGGTAATCGAAGGAAGAGTAGCCCGTTCCAAAATCATCGAGCGAGATGCGCACCCCGAGACGCCGCAGCTGCTCCATGATCGAAAACGCAGCCTCAGGGTCGTGCATCGCGGCACTTTCGGTGAGTTCGAGCTCCAGAAATTCAGCCGGCAGTCGGGTCTCGGCGAGGACCTTCGCGACGAGATCCGGCAACTTGCGATCCCGAAACTGCACGGCGGAGAGATTTACCGCCATGATCATCGGCTCGTGACCGGCGAGCAGCCACCGCTGCTGTTGCTCGGCGGCGGTGCGCAGGACCCATTCGCCGATCGGAAGGATCAGGCCGCTGTATTCCGCGACCGGAATGAATTCGCTCGGTGAGACATTGCCGAGTTCCGGATGAGTCCATCGCAGCAGCGCCTCCACCCCGACGATGCGTCCGCTGCGGATTTCGAATTGCGGCTGGTAATGCAGCTCGAACTGATTGAATTCCAACGCGCGATGCATGGCGTTGGTCAAAGCCATGTTTCGCGCTGTACGCTCCTGCATCTCTTTCGTGAAGAAGCGGAATGCGTTGCGGCCGGCGCGCTTTGCCCAGTACATCGCCGTATCGGCATTGCGGAAGAGCGTGTCGTGATCGCCGCCGTCATGCGGAAAAATTGCAATACCTACTGACGCGGTGACGCGAAGCTCGTGACCGTCGATCATGCACGGCCTGGAGATGGCTGCGAGCAGCTTCTCCGCGACGCGCGCGGCCGAGCGCGCGCCGCTGTCCGGTAGAGCGAGAACGAATTCATCGCCGCCATGGCGAAACACGAGATCACCCTCACGCAGGATCGATTTCAGGCGCTGACTCACCTGCGCAAGGAAGGCATCGCCTCTACCGTGACCCAGTGTGTCATTGATGTCCTTGAACCGGTCCAGATCCACGAACAGGATGCAAAGCGACTGGTTTTCCCGCCGTGCGTGACGGAGGGCGTCCTTCAGTTGATCAGTCAGGACATTGCGGTTTGGCAGTCCGGTGAGGCGGTCGAAATTCGCCAGATACTCAATTCGTTTCGCCGAGACCGCTCGCTCCGTCACGTCCCGGGTGACGCCGAGCAGGCTCTGTACTGCGCCGTTCGAATCATGCATCGGCGCTGCATGGGTCTCCAGGACACGGTGCGTGCCGCGCAGTCCGCGTACCTCAAATTCCAGTGTGCCCGACTCGCCGTGCATCACCCGCTCATGCAGATGCAGGAAGGCCTGTTTATGTTCCGGCAAGACAAAATCCAGGAGGCGCATGGATCGGGCGTGCGCGACGGAATCGAGCTCGAGCATCTCGAGCCCGGCCTTGTTGATGTCGAGCAGATGACCATCTCTGCCCACGACTTTGACGCATTCCGGCTCAGTCTCGATCACGGTGCGCAGGTACTGATCGCTTTGGCGGAGTTCCTCGACGACGCGCCGATGCAGCCGGGCATCCGTGATCCGGTCGATGGCAAAGCTGATGTCCGCAGCCATCTCGACCAGAAGTGCCTTGGCGTCTTCCTCGAATGCGTTGAGCGTCTGAGAGTAGACCAGCAGCGCGCCGACGATTTTCTCCTTGCGAAGTAGCGGAATTGCCGCCGAGGAGCGCCAGCGAAATCGCGCCGCTGCTTCTCTCCAGGGGGCGGTCGCCGGGTCGTTGTGATAATCCTGACACCAGTAGGGGCGGCCATCTCGAACGCACGTACCCGTCGGACCTCGGCCGGTCGCGCTATTCGCGTCGACGCTGATCTCCAGGTCATCGAGGTATTCGGTACCGGCCCCGAACGCAGCGAGATGCCTGAACTGGCGGCCGGCTTCGTCGACCATGCCAATTGCAGCCATGGTGAACCCGCTGACGCGCACGATGGCGCGGCAGATCTGCGGATAGAGTTCCTCCTCCGTCTGGCACCGCATCATTGCCTGATTGCATTGACTGAGTGCGGCGTATAACTCGGAGACGCGCAGCAGGCGTGACTCGGTGTCCTTCCGATCAGTGATATCGAGAAGAACGCCGCGGGCTAATGTGCCCCTGCCGCTTGCGTTGCGGTGCGTAACGTGGCCGGTGGCCCGCAGCCATCGAATTGCGCCATCGGACTGGATGATGCGGAAGTCGAAAGAGCATTCGTCCGGTCCATTGGGCTGAACGGATGCTTCGAGTATGGAGTGGCTGCGCGCACGGTCATCAGGGTGAGCGCTTCTGAGGAATGCGCGAATGTCGCGACTGCGGATCTGTCGCAGGCCAAACGCGGATTCGTGAGTGCGGGCGCGAAGCATTTGCTCTGGAGAAAAGTCGCACGTCCACGTTGCTGCCCCGGCCATTTTTGTGGTCAAGCGAAGCTGCTGCTCGCTCTCCTGCAGATCGCTCTCGATGGCCTTGCGCTCAGAGATGTCGCGAACGACGTAGAGCGTGGTGCCGTCACTTTGCCAGGGTGACGCCGATACCGTGATTTGAACAGCAATCCGCTCACCGTCGCGGGTTCTGAGCGTGCCGTCCATGATCGAGCCGGGCGCAACGCGCTTCGGTGACCTTCGTGACTCGCGTACTTCGGCCAGCGGCGGACTGAATCCGTTTACGACACCGAGAAAATCGATTGCCGGCTTTCCGAGGGCATCCGCCCGAGCAAACTGGAATAGTCGTTCGGCAGCGTGGTTCCATTCCACGATCCGTCCTTGCACGTCGCTGACGATCACCGCGTCGCTGAGGCGCGCAACGACATGTCGCAGAAGATCTTCATGCCGGCGAAGCATGCGGTACGTGAAGGAATAGATCGACGCGATGACGAGCAGCGTCAAGCCCGCCGAATCCACGAGCAGCGAGGCGTAATGATGCTCTTCGTAGCGCAGAAAGGGTGAGGACAGTCGATGGAGCAGCAGCAGTGCGCCATAGAGGACTGCGAAGACCGATGCCGTCACCAGCAGGATCCAGCCGGATGGACGGAGGATCCAGTCGACCCATTTGCCGCGTGTCACAGGCGTGTGCACCTTGGGGGAGAGCGCAGGGGGAGTGTCATTTGCGCGCGGGGCGACTGCGAACGGCGCCACGCGATTTCAGAGACATAGGCTATCGTCCGGTCGACCGGGCGGGCTCGAGAGAATGCATGTGTGTGCGCCGTCCCGAAGACGCAGGGTCCGTTTCGGCCGGTCCGGAGGATTCTGGGAACTGTGCTCGAGTTGCGCGCATGCGAGTGCTGCAACTCAGCCGAGCGGGGTCGTGCTCGGGTCCGGCGTTATGCCGGCGGATTCGCGATGTGGCCAATCGGCCTCTTTACGGTCCGCGTACTCATTTTCCCCGACACGCGGACTCATTACACCTGGTTTGCCCACCTCCACTGGTGAGTGTGTGGTACTTCGTGTCGCGACGCGCCGGAGGCGATGCGAGCGACCGATATCGTTATTGTCGATTAAGGCTCAACGATGGAACACTGAAACCGGATGGGTGTCAAGAGAGTGCGTCGCATCGGCGCGGGGCATGATGGTGGTGCAAAAGGCGGATTGGGGATTCGCAGAGGTGCGGAGTCTTGCCCGCTGCAGCGTATGGTTCGGCCAAGTGGCCGGGCGGATGAGTGCGATCCGAGGGCCAGAGGGTGCAGGGCGGTGGTTTTCTCAATTCCGTCAATGAGTTAACCATCGACAGGTGGCGGCCGGGGTTTTGGCGCGGCACCTCGGCAAATTCACAACTTGCCGTCAGCGCAGGCACGGAACTGGGCGGCGGCACGAGCGCCCGAGCTTCAGAGCACGGTTGAGGTGTTGCGGTGCATGCGGACGTTGCGGTGAAGGTGCCCGGCAGTTTGTGCCGTGCGTCCCGGGCCGTGCAGTCCGCCCGAGGGATAGAAGCCTCATGCCGCCCGTGCTACGGTGCATCAAGATCGTTCCGGGGCGCCTTGGATTCATGAAATCATTGGGTTATGCGGCGCGCGGCGCGCGGCTCGAGCGGATGAGGGCTTCGCCTCTGTGGACGGGGTCCGGATTTCGCAATGTGCATCCGATTCTCCCCGGACTGCGCGATCCCAATGCGGCGATGCCGACGCTGACCGAATTCTATTTTGGAGGGCATCGTCGGTGGCCGGCGCAGCCATTGCCGACGCTCAATCCGCGTGAGGTGTGGCGGCGCAGGCCAAACACGGGGTTGCGCACGACCTGGCTGGGGCATTCGACGGTGCTGCTCGAGTTCGACGGGATGCGCGTGTTGACCGATCCGGTGTGGGGCGCGCGAGCATCCCCGGTGCCGCTCGTGGGGCCGAAGCGCTTTCAGCCCGTACCGGTACCGCTCGAGGCCATGCCCGATGTGGATCTGGTGCTGATCTCGCACGACCACTACGATCATCTCGACTATCCCACCATTCGTGCGCTGGCACGGACGGCAGTGCCGTTCGTGACCTCCCTCGGCGTGGGGGCGCATCTCGAGGCCTGGGGGGTTCCGTCGGCGCGTATCACCGAATTGGAATGGTGGGAGTCGTACGAACTCGGAACTGGCGGACTTCGCGTGACGGCAGTGCCGTCGCAACACTTTTCGGGGCGGACGCTCAAGACACGCAACTCCACGTTGTGGTCCTCGTTCGTCGTGCGCACTGAACGCCATGCCGTGTTCTTCAGCGGCGATACCGGGCTGACGAACGAGTACGCCCAGATTCGCGAGCGGCTCGGCCCGTTCGATCTCGTGATGCTCGAAGTCGGGGGCTGGGATCCTGCCTGGGGCGACATGCACCTCGGTCCGCGCCACGCATTGAAGGCGGCGGAGCTACTGGGTAACGGCGTCTTTCTGCCCGTCCACTGGGGTACGTTCAGTCTGGCAATGCACGCCTGGGATGAACCCGCCGAGACGCTTCTCGAGCTCGGAACGGCTTCGGCTGCGCGGCTGGTCATGCCGATGATGGGGGAGCCGTTCGAGCCGGCAGTGCCCCCGGAGCGCATCGTGCCGTGGTGGCGGGACGTGGCGTGTGTCGATCTGCCGGTGAGCGATGCACCGGCGAGGCACCGGTCCGCGGACCCCGCGGCGACTCCGGGCACGTCCGGGCACTGACGCACGCCCTGAACTGGTGGCGCACGCCGGCGTGTTGCTGCGATTGCCCGGATCGACTCCCGGGGGCGCGGTGTGGCCTGCGGCCGGTGCTCAAACCACCAGCGGATGTGCCGTCAGGTATTCGTCGAATGTCCCGGTGAAGTCCTCGATCGTGCCGTCGGCCTTCAGCTCGATGATACGGTTCGCGAGGCCGCTGACGAACTCACGGTCGTGTGACACGAAAATCAGCGTGCCCGGATACAGCTCAAGCGCCGTCTGCAGCGACTCGATGGTCTCCATGTCCATGTGGTTCGTCGGCTCATCCATGACCAGCACGTTCGGCTTGGTCAGCATCAGCTTGCCGTAGATCATGCGGCCCTTCTCGCCGCCCGAGAGAACCTTGACCGACTTCTTCACTTCGTCGCCCGAGAACAGGAGCCTTCCAAGCGTGGCGCGCACGATCAGATCGTCATCGGCCTTGCCCGTCCACTCCGACATCCAGGTGAACAGGTCGACCTTCTCGGCGAAGTCCGCCTGCGGATCCTGCGGCATGTAGCCCGGCTCGGCGTTCTCCACCCAGGTGATCTCGCCCGCCGTCGGCTGCAGATCCCCGACCAGGCAGCGCGCGAGGGTCGTCTTGCCCACGCCGTTCGCGCCGATGATGGCGACCCGGTCACCGGCGCGGACTGTGAAGCTGATGTTCCGCAGGACATCGGCAGGCGCGCCCGGATAGCGAAACGAGAGTTTCTCGACCGTCACCGCGGAGTGATAGAGCTTCTTGCGCTGTTCGAAGCGGATGTACGGATTCTGCCGCGAGGAGGGCCGTACCTCCTCGAGTTTGATTTTTTCCAGCTCGCGGCGGCGCGAGGTCGCCTGACGAGCCTTCGAGGCATTCGCCGAGAAGCGCCGCACGAACTCCTGCAGATCCGAGATGCGGTCCTGGGCTTTGGCGTTCGCCGCCTCGACCCGCTGGCGCGCCTGCAGCGAGGCCAGCATGAAGTCGTCGTAGTTGCCCGGATAGACTTTCAGCTGCTGGTAATCCAGGTCCGCGATGTGCGTGCAGACCTGGTTCAGGAACCGGCGGTCGTGGCTGATGATGATCATCGTGGCGTCATAGTCGTTGAGCACGCCTTCGAGCCAGCGGATCGAGTGAATGTCGAGATTGTTGGTCGGCTCATCGAGCAGCAGGACGTCGGGCTTGGAAAACAGCGCCTGAGCGAGCAGCACGCGCAGCTTCAGGCCGGGCGCCACCTCGCGCATCGGCCGTTCGTGCAAGGTCGCGGGGATGCCGATGTCGCTGAGAATGCTGGCGGCCCGCGCCTCGGCGTCGTAGCCGCCGTACTCGCCGAACTTCACCTCGAGCTCTGCCGCCTTCATGTAATCGGCGTCTGTCGCGTTCGGATCGGCGTAGATGCGGTCGCGCTCCTGCATGGCCCGCCACATCTCGGTATGGCCCTGCATCACGACGTCGAGCACCCGCTCCTCTTCATAAGCGAACTGGTTCTGCTTCAGCGTGCCCATCCGGCGGCCCGGCTGCAGCACCACGTCGCCCGAGCTCTGCTCGAGTTCCCTGCTCAGGATTTTCATCAGCGTCGACTTGCCGCAGCCGTTGGCGCCGATCAGGCCGTAGCGGTTGCCGTCGGCGAACTTGACCGTGACCTGCTCGAACAGCGGCTTGGCGCCGAATTGCATTGTGACGTTGAAGGTGGAAAGCATCTTTGTCCGCTCGAAAGGTGTAGCCCGGGCCCTGCCCGCAGCGGAAACGGCAAGGCCGTTCCGCCAGAGCCCGGCATATCGAAGTCCTGTGAGTCCAGGCGCGTCGATCGCGATGTCTTGCCCCGTCCCGCCGGGAGACGGGCGACCGTGTGCTTGGGGTGCGGGCCGGGGGTGCCGCGCGGGGGGGCCGCTGCGGGCCGCGCAGTCTAGCCGATCGGCCCATTTCGCACAATGTACGGGTCCGATCCGCCGCCTTTTGTGCGAATTTCCGGCTCCGCGGCGGCGGCCGTCAGCGCCGGGCACTCGGGCGGCGCTTGCCATCGGCAGAGCGCGCGACACCGGGTTCATCCACCCGTTCCTGGTCCCAGAGTTCGCAGGTCATCTCGCGGGGGCGCTGATCGAGCGCCTTGCCGAAAAGCGTTTAGCGACCCAGTCTGCCCTCCGTGCCGCTGCCGAGGAGGGACTCGGCGTGAAACGGTACAATGGGTAGGATTGGGTCAAACGACCTGGAAGATCACGCGCCGCGGGACCGCGGAGGCTGGTGCGCGGTATCACATCGAGAATCTCTCCGGGGTGCAGGTGCAGACGCATCCGTTCGGCGGTTTTCCGCCAGGAGCGCCGAGCGACGTGCCGGTCTCCGGTCCCAAAGAGACCTTCAATAAAGTGACCTGGATGGGCGATCTCAGCTACAAATTCGGATCTGCAGCGCTGCTGCACGGCGCCGTCGCGACCGGCTTGCATCGCGGGGGGCTGAACACCTTGCGCGAGCCGATCGAACCGGCGCCGAAGACCTATGTGCCCGACTCCCTGATCAGTTATGCGCTCGGTCTCAAGGGTCGGCTACTCCATGGCGACCTCGAATATCAGTTCGACGGGTATCTGATTCATGGGAACACCATCCGGGCACAGCCGACCACGCCGGATGGTGCATTCGTCTGTGTGGGCAATGCCGGCAACGCGCAGATCAAGGCGCGTCCGGTGCGCCATCTGACCACGACTGTCGCCGGGTCCTGCCAGAACGCCTGTCTGCCGCTAGGCGCAAGTGCATGGCAGAAGCCGCTAATCCTACCCGCGGCGTCACGGACGACCGGATCCCGGACGTTGCGGACCTCCGGTTTGATGGTCAGCTCGATTACACCCGCCTGCGGGTTGGCGACTGGATCGGCAATCCGGGCACGGAAGTGAGCTATCGCGGGTCGGTCGACTCGTACTTCGCCTCCGATCCGTTCGATCTCCCGCCAAAGGCCTACGTGCTCTGGAACCTGCGGGCCGGGGTCATCTACCATCGCTGGCCTGCGACGCTCTTCGTGCACAACGTTACGACCGATCGGGCACAGGTCTCCGCGATCAATTCGACACAGGATCCGCATGCGATCCAGACCGTGCAGCCGCGTACCATCGGCATCACGATCACGCGCCGCTTCTGAGGTCTCGTGGAGCATTCGCATCAGGAGGTTCTCGGTCACCGTGAAGGCGGACTGCATCGCGGCCTGAGCAAGGCTCAGGTCGTGATGATCGGCCTCGGCGGCGCCATCGGCACCGGGCTGTTCATGGGCAGTGGCCTCGCGGTCGGCTATGCGGGACCCGCGGTGATTGTGAGTTTCATGCTCGCCGGCTTCGTCGCGCTGGTCATGGTCTTCAGTCTCTCGGAGATGGCGGTCGTGCATCCTGCCGCGGGATCTTTCGGGATCTATGCGGAGACCTATCTGAATCCGTGGGCTGGATTCGTGGTGCGCTACACGTACTGGATCTCGCAGGTCATCGCGATCGGCGGCGAGGCAGTCGCTGCCGGGCTCTACATGCAGTACTGGTTTCCTCATGTGCCGGTCGGGGTGTGGGCGATCAGCTTCTGTCCCGTGATGTTCTATCTCAACTCCAGGTCGGTGGGGAATTTCGGCACCGTCGAATTCTGGTTCGCGCTGATCAAGGTCGTGGCGATCGTGCTGTTCATCGCTCTGGGCGTCACCAGCATTTTCGGCATCGGCCGTCGCGCGATCGGAGTGCACAACCTGGTCGGTCTGCCGGGCGGATTCCTGCCCAAGGGGTGGATGGGCCTGTGGATGGCCGTGACGGTCGGCATCTTCTCCTTCAACGGCATCGAAGTCATCGCGGTCACGTCCGGGGAGACGAAGAATCCCCGTGTGGCCATACCGGCTGCGCTACGCACGATGGCGCTGCGGCTGTTCCTCTTCTATGTACTCGCAATCACCGTGATCGTCGCAACGATTCCGTGGACGGAAACGGGTGTCGCGGTGGTTGCTCAAAGCCCGTTCGTAACGGTGTTCAAGCACTCCGGCATCCGGGACGCCGCGGGCATCATGAACTTCGTGGTGATCAGTGCCGCACTCTCGGGCATGAATACCGATGTGTATCTGTGCGCGCGCATGCTCTTCTCGCTGTCGCGGGGCGGCTATGCGCCGCGACAACTCGGAACACTCTCCGAGCGCGGCAGCCCGGTGGCGGCCCTCGTCGTGTCTGGCGCCTGTGTGCTGATCTCCGCGGCAGTTTCGCTCTTCACGCCGAACGCGTATGCAGATCTGTTCGGCGTCGCGCTGTTCGCGGCAATCCTCGTGTGGATGTTCATTCTGGTCTGTCACCTGAGTTTCCGTCGCCGCAATCCGGCCGCGGATCTGCCGGTGCGGATGCCATTTTTTCCCTGGATGCAGTACGCTGGGCTTGCCATGCTCGCGGCCATTCTGGTCACGATGGGCTTTACTCCAAGCCTGAATCTGTCCTGGGTGTACGGGGTTCCGTGGGTGATCGTGATCTCGAGTGCCTACTTTCTGTGGCGCATGCGGAATCGGGCGCGCATTGCCAGGACCGCACGGGCATGAACTCAATGCGTTCGCTGCGAGCCGCGCGTGCTGCGGAAAATATCCGCATGAATACGTCGGATAATTCAGTCGAGGTAGCAAGGTGACGACGGATTTTGAAGCATTGCGACGCCGGTTCCCGGTGCTGGAGCGCAAGATTTATCTGAACAGCGGATCATACTGCGCCCTCGCCGACACCGTGCGCGACGCGATCAACAATTACATGGACGATCGGCTCGCCGTGGGTGCCAATTGGGACGGGTGGATCACGAAGAATGAATCGGTCCGCGCCCTGATGGCGCAGTTGCTCGGCGTGACGTCCGACGAAATTGCGGTAACGGCTTCCGCTTCCGCTGGCATCAATGCGCTCGCCAGCGCGTTCGATTTCAGCGGTCCCCGCAACAAGGTCGTGGTCAGTGATTTCGAATTCCCGACCAATGCGCAGATCTGGCACGCTCAGGAGCGCCGCGGCGCCCATGTGGTCCATGTGCCGCGTGCAGCGGACGGCGATATTCCCCTCGAACATTTCGAGCGGGCGATCGATGAGAATACGCAATTGGTTGCCGTAACGCACGTCTGCTTCCGCAACGGCGCGCGGCTCGACATTCCCGGAATCGTGAAGATCGCGCATGCCCGCGGCGCACGGGTGCTGCTCGATACCTATCAGGCAATCGGCGCGATGCGGGTCGATGCCCGCGCTCTCGGAGTCGACTTCATTGTCGGCGGCATGCTCAAGTATCTTCTGGGAACCGCAGGGATAGGCTTTCTGTATGTGCAGGACCGGTGGATTCGTGAGCTCGTGCCGACCCAAAGCGGATGGTTCGCGCAACAGAACATCGCCGCAATGGATATTTTCGCCAATAGTCCCTCGGAGAGTGCGCGGCGCTTCGAGGCCGGCACACCCGCAGTGGTGAATTGTTACGCCGCCGAGGCTGGCCTTAAGATTGTCCTCGAGGCCGATCCGGGTCAGATCGAGGAGCGAGTGCGCGCGCTTACGGAATATTGCCTGCATCGACTCGTCGACATCGGCTGGCCGGCAGTAACACCCATCGATGATGCGCGGCGCGGTCCTATGGTGGCCGTGCCCGCGCGCAACGCCGCGGAACTCACTGAACACCTCGCGGCGGCAGATATCGTGACGTCCTTCCGCGACAACAATATTCGGGCGACCTGCCACTTCTACAACACCGAAGCGGACATCGATCGATTCGTCGCCGAGCTGGAGCGCTTGCGCGGACAATTCGGGCCGGAAAATTCGTAACTTCTGGCGACCAATACGCGAGGGCGTGCGGCGCAAATTTAACGTTCGCGGCGGTCAAGTCGGTGTCCAGGGTGCGCACTGGGGCTCACGGACGCATGATGCAGCCGAACTGGAACAGAACTCTGTCGACTCATGCCGATCCTGGTCCGGCAGTTCCCGTGCTTGCGCAGCGCAGTGCTTTTCCGGCCCTGCGCCATGCCGGGCAATTCGTCTGCTTCGAAAACGCCGTGGACGTTAAAACTCCACAGGGCGTACTCGATGCCGTCAATACGCATCTTCTCGAACATGACGTGCAGCGCGGATGCCGCTGCGCGGATGCCGCTGCACACATCGGCATCCGGGATGGCCATGTGCACGCTCCACGATTGTTGCGACGGCTGGGCTTGAACGTTGACAGCGGTGCGGTGCGCGCTTCGCTGGTGCACTACGACATGCTCGAGGAGATCGTGCACTTCGGGGATCTGTTGAGCAAGGCTTGCGCGATCTGAGGCCGTGGCAGGCTGGGCATGCCTTGCGGTGCCTGCCGGCTGGTTCACGCGATCGCGCGGCGGTGGTTCTGTGCCATCAGTGGCGCTCGTGGTGACGACTTCGCACGGCCAAGGGTAATGCGATATAGCTGTCGTGCGGCGCCTGGTGAAAGATGCGCTCCACAGCCTTGTGGTAATCGGATGGGGTGGCCGCGAAGATATTGCGGACATAAGTCTGCGGGTTGCGGTCGTAGAGCGGGAACCAGCTTGATTGGATCTGCACCATGATCCGGTGCCCCGGCTCGAACACATGATCGACCGCGGGCAGATGGAAGCGATACCGCAATGCCACGTTCGGGGTGAGGGGAGCAGGGTGTGCGTAGCTCTTGCGGTACCGGCCTCGAAAAATATCCATTGAGATGGGCAGTTCATAGCCTCCCATCTGCGGACGTTGCGCGTCCTGGGACGGGTAGACGTCAATGACTTTCACGACCCAGTCCGCATCGGTTCCGCTGCTGGAAGCCCACAGATGCACCTGCGGACGACCAGTGACCCGCACGGCCGTGCGCAGTCGAGGCGTTTCATACGTCAATACGTCGGTTCGCGCGGCTGCAAAACGCTGATCACCGAGCAGCCAGGTCTGCCAGCTCCGTGATCCAGCCGGCGGCACCGGCCGGGGTCGGTACGGCACCGGGTGCGCCGGATCGGACACGTATTCATCGTAGCGGTGCTTCTGGCGGGGCGGCGGCGGTCGAAAGCCGAGCTGATTGTGTGGTTCGAGGTACAGGGGAGTGCGCGCGATGACGCAGCGCGCCTGGCAGCCGGGCCAGGCGCGAAACGCTTCCCAGCGGTTCGGACCGGTAACGTAGGCGTTGACCGGTGCCACGTGCTCGGGCGGCGCTGCGCGCTTGAGGAAATGGGCGAGCAGCGGTCGGGCGATGTGCTGCTGGTAATAGCGCGCGGTATTGGAGCCGAATTCGAGCGGCCCGAGCGAGCTGGCGTCCGGCAGGTTCTCCTGGCCGTGGTACCAGGGTCCGAGCGCCAGGAACAGTCGCGTATGCTGCGGATCCTTCGGGGCCAATGCGCGGTAGACGGCCAGTGCGCCGTAGATGTCCTCCTGGTCCCACTCGCCCGCGGCCAGCAGCAGAGGGACTCGCAGCCGGTGGCGGGCGAGGATTTTGTCCACGGCCTGGTCGCGCCAGAACGCGTCGTAGGACGGATTGGCGAGCAGCTTGCGCCAGAAGCCGAGCTGGTCCATGCCGTGCGCGGCGGCGAGCCTCTCTGGGGTTCCAGCGCGCAAGTACTGGCTGTAATCGTCGT
>JAKADE010000343.1 GCA_021820785.1 Pseudomonadota bacterium | reverse complement strand
CGCAGCGGGTGCTGGGGCTGCGACGTCAGCGGTCTCAGTGGTCATGGCAGCTATTGTGCGTGACGAGCGTATGTTGCGTAAATGTCCGCAAGGCGCGACGTGGCACGTCCCGTCAGGATTTCTCAGCGAGCTCCAGGTAGCGCTGGTGAAGCACCGCGACCTGTTCGCGCAACGCGGTCAGATCCGACTCGTTGTGAATGACGTCGTGTGCGGCCTTCAGCCGCGCTGCGCGCGAGGTCTGTGCATTGAGCATCGCGCGCGCCTGTTCGATCGTCGAACCGTCGCGTGCCTGCAGGCGCTGCAGCTGCAATTCTTCCGGACAGTCGACGACCAGCACCCGGTCGACCCGCCCGGCGAGACCCTTCTCGACCAGCAGCGGAATGACCAGGATCTGGTACGGCCCGCCCGCGGCCGCCGCGAGCGACTCGACGGCCGTACCGATGGCCGGGTGGGTCAGCGCCTCGAGGTCTGCTCGTGCCTTCGGATCGGAGAACACGATTTCGCGCAGTCGTGGGCGATCGAGGTGCCCGTCCGGGGTCAGGATGCCCTTGCCGAAACGCTCCACCAGCCGTTCGAGCGGCGGTTGACCGGGTTCGACCACGTCGCGCGCGATCTGGTCGGTGTCGATGATCGGAATCGCACGCGAGCGGAACAGTTCCGCCACGGTGGATTTGCCGCTGGCGATGCCGCCGGTGAGTCCAATTCGGATGATTTTCGTGCCCAAGCTGCGGATTCTAGCGCGATTTTGCGCCCCGCGGGAGCGATCAGCCGGGAAAGAGCCCGAGGTAGAGCCGAACGAGCTGATGCCCATACAGCAGCATCAGCCAGCCGCCGGCGGCCAGGAACGGCCCGAACGGAATCGGCACGCTGCTGCTGCGGCCGCGCGCCATGATGAGCACAACCCCGACCAGCGCGCCGACCGCCGCGGCAATGATCACCGTCGGCAGCAGCATCTGCCAGCCGAGCCAGGCGCCGAGCGCGGCCAGCAATTTGAAATCGCCGTAGCCCATGCCTTCCTTGCGGGTGAGCGCGCGGAACAGATGGTAGACGCTCCAGAGGCTGAGGTAGCCGGCGGCCGCGCCGATCAGGGCGGCGCGCGGATCGACCGGGATCGGCGCTGCGCCGCTTGCCGGCGCAAACAGGCTCAACAGCAGCCCGAGCCACATCAGCGGCAGGGTGAGCGTGTCGGGCAGCAGCTGACGGTCGATGTCGATGACCGCCAGCGCCACCAGGAACCAGGTGAGCACGAGCGCCGCGAGCGTCGGCGCGCCGAAGCCGAACCTCCAGGCCACCAGTGCCGACAGTGCGCCGGTCAGCGTCTCGACGAGCGGATAGCGCGCACTGATGCGCGCCGAGCAGCTCGCGCACCGGCCGCGCAGCCACAGGTAGCTCAGCACCGGAATGTTGTGCCAGGCCTTGATGGGTGTGCCGCAGGCCGGACAGGAGGAGCGCGGCACGACCAGGTTGTACGGTTCCGGCGCAGCCGCCGGCAGCGTCGGTGCGTCCGCGGCGAGCTCGGCGCACTCGGCGCGCCAGCGCCGCTCCAGCATGACCGGCACGCGGTGAATCACCACGTTCAGAAAACTACCGATCACCAGCCCCAGCACCCCGCAGGTGCCGGTGAAGAACGCAGGCGATGCAGCGAGCAGTGCGGTCAGCGACACGTCAGTGGACGACGTTGCCGAGCTGGAAGATCGGCAGGTACATCGCGATGACCAGGCCGCCGACGATCACCCCGAGGATCACCATGATCAGCGGCTCGAGCAGGCTCGACATGGAGTCCACTGCGTTGTCCACCTCGGCCTCGTAGAAGACGGCCACCTTGCCCGCCATCTCGTCCAGCGAACCGGCTTCCTCGCCGACCGCGATCATCTGCACGACCATATTGGGGAACACGCCCTGCGTCTCCATCGCGCGCTGCAGGCGCTGGCCGGTTGCGACCTCATCGCGCATCTTCAGGACCGCGTTCTCGTAGACGATGTTGCCGGTGGCGCCGGCGACCGATTCCAGGGCCTCCACGAGCGGTACGCCGGCGGCGAACATGGTCGAGAGCGTGCGCGCGTAGCGGGCGATCGCCGCCTTGTTGAGAATGGGACCGATGATCGGGATCTTCAGCGACATCCGGTCGAGCATCTCGCGCATCTTGCGCGAACGCTTCTTGAAGTACATGAAGGTCCAGCCCGCCGCACCGATCACGAGTGCGATCCAGATGCCGTGATGGCGCAGGGCGTTGGAGATGCCGATCACGAACATCGTGAACGCCGGCAGGTTCGCGCCGAAGCCTTTGAACAGCTTCTGGAACTCCGGGATCACGAAGATCATGAGCACGGTCGTGACGATGGCGGCGACGATCAAGACGGCTGCCGGATAGAACAGCGCCTTCTTGACCTTCTTCTTGGTCGCTTCCGATTTTTCCTTGTAGGTCGCGATCTTGTCGAGCAGCGTATCGAGCGCACCGGCCTGCTCGCCGGCGCGCACCAGGTTCACGAACAGATCATCGAAATACAGCGGCTGCTTGGCGAGCGCCTCGTACAGCGAGGTGCCGGACTCGACGTCGGCTTTGATCGCGAGAATGAGATTGCGCAGCGAGGGCTTGTCGACGCCGCTCGCGACGATCTCGAACGACTGCACCATCGGGATGCCGGCGATGAGCATGGTGGCGAGCTGGCGGCTGAACACTGCGATGTCCGCAGCGTTGGGCTTGCCGCCTTTGAGGCTCTCTCGTTTGCGCCGCACACGTGAGGGTGCGATGCCCTGGCGGCGCAGATCGGCGCGCACCGCGGCTTCGTCGGGCGCCATGGTATTGCCCTTGACGCGCTGGCCGCGCCGGTCGCGACCTTCCCAGAGGAAGGGGGCGTCGGGCTTCGGGGATTTCGCGGTTGCGGAGAGTGCCGGGGGCATGGGGTGGCCGTCCTACGTCAGTCGATGGTGACGTTGTTGACTTCTTCGAGACTGGTCACGCCGGCCTTGACCTTCTCCAGGCCCGCCCGGCGCAGATCCCAGATGCCTTCGCGCGCGGCCTCATCGGCGATCTCGACGGCGCTGCCGCCGGCGAGAATGATGCGCGCAAGAGCCGTCGTCACGGGCATGACCTGATAGATGCCCGTGCGGCCCTTGTAACCGTCGGTGCAGTTCGAGCAGCCCACGGGACCGAAGATCTTCATGCTGCGGGCATCCGCTTCGCTGAAGCCCTCCTTCAGGAGCGCCTCGGCCGGGATGTCCAGCGGCTGTTTGCATTGATTGCACAGTTTGCGCGCCAGGCGCTGTGCGATGATCAGGCTGACGGAGGTCGCGATCGCATAGGGTTTCACGCCCATGTCGACGAGGCGGGTCAGCGTCTGAGGTGCGTCGTTCGTGTGCAGCGTCGAGAGCACCAGGTGGCCCGTCTGCGCCGCCTTGATGGCGATTTCCGCGGTCTCGAGGTCACGGATCTCGCCCACCATGATGACGTCGGGGTCCTGGCGCAGGAACGCGCGCATCGCGGCTGCAAAGGTCAATCCGACCTTCGGGTTGATGTTGACCTGGTTGACCCCGGGCAGGTTGATTTCCGCCGGATCCTCGCACGTGGAGATGTTCGTGCCTTCGCGATTCAGGATGTTGAGGCCGGTGTACAGCGAGACCGTCTTGCCGCTGCCCGTGGGGCCGGTGACCAGGATCATGCCCTGCGGCTTCTCCAGGTACTCCTCGTACAGCATCCTCTGAAACGGCTCGTAGCCCAGCGAGTCGATGCCGAGCATCGCCTGCGATGGGTCGAGGATGCGCATCACCACCTTCTCACCGAACAGCGTCGGGCAGGTGCTGACGCGAAAATCGATGGCGCGGGTCTTCGACAGCTTCATCTTGATGCGCCCGTCCTGAGGCACTCGCCGCTCGGCGATGTCCAGGCGAGCCATGACTTTCAGTCGGGCGGCCAGCTTGCCGCCGAGCTGGACCGGAGGCTGTGCCATTTCCTTCAGCACGCCGTCCATGCGGAACCGGACCCGGTAGGTCTTCTCGTAGGGCTCGAAATGGATGTCCGACGCCCCGCGCCGGATGGCATCCAGCATCACTTTGTTCACGAAGCGGACGATCGGCGCGTCTTCGACGTCGTCCCGGGAAATGCGGTCATCCGCTTCTTGGTCGCCGCCTGTGACGTCCAGGCCATCGAGGTCGACGTCGCCCTCGGTGCCCAGTGCATCGATCTGGCTGCCGGCCTGCTCGATGGCCTTGTCGAGCGCGGTCTGCAGCTTGTCGTCATCGACGATGACCACCTCGATGCTGAGGCTGGTCTGGAACTTGATCTCGTCGATGGCGTGC
>JAKADE010000342.1 GCA_021820785.1 Pseudomonadota bacterium | reverse complement strand
GTTGATCGTCGACGACGACCGCGAGATCCGCTCGCTATTGAGTCAGTATCTGCAGAAGGAGGGCATGCGCGTCACCGCGGTCGGCGATGCCACCGAGATGCGTCGCGCCATGGAGCGCGCGCGGTTCGATCTGCTGGTGCTCGACCTGATGCTGCCCGGTGAGGACGGACTGTCGATCTGCCGCGAGCTGCGGACCCGCTCGCAGTTGCCCGTCATCATGTTGACGGCGCGCGGCGAGGACGTCGACCGCATCGTCGGATTCGAGATCGGCGCTGACGATTATGTCCCCAAGCCGTTCAACCCCCGCGAACTGCTCGGCCGGATCCGCGCGGTGCTGCGCCGCACCGCGCATGCCTCGCCCGACCCGGACCCGCAGGCCGTGCGCGCGTTCCGCTTCGACGGCTGGCGCCTCGAGACCACTGCGCGGACGCTGGTCGGCGGCGGCAGCGAGGTGGCGCTGAGTGGTGCGGAGTACCGACTGCTCGCGGTGCTGCTGTCGGCCGGCAACCGGGTGGTCTCGCGCGCACAGCTCGCCGAGCTGTTGCGTGGCCGCGAGGCCGATCCGCTCGACCGCAGCATCGATGTGCGCGTCAGCCGTCTGCGCCAGATCCTCGGCGATGACGCGCGTTCGCCACGCATCATCAAGACGATCTACGGCCAGGGCTATGTCATCGGCGTGCCCGTCGAGACCGAGTGAATCGCGGGGCGGGGCCGCATATGCGCTGGCGGGTGTGGCCGCAATCTCTGTTCGGACGACTGATCGGCGCGACGGTGATCGGAGTGCTGCTCGCGCAGGCGGCGAGCCTGTACCTCGTGGCCCGCAACGAGCAGCGTGTCATGACGCAGATGACCACACGGATCTGGGCGCGGCGGATCAGTGAAATCGCCTTTACGCTGACGCTGCTGCCGCCGCGCTCGCGGGCCCACACGCTGCGTCGGTTGCAATTGACCGGAGGATTCCGGCCCGTCTGGCCGCGGCCCTGGGTCCCGCGCATGCCGATGCCGATGCGACCACCGCAGCCGCCCGAACCGCCGCGGCCGCCCGCGCAGGTCGGTATCGGCCGCGGGCCGCGGCCGGTGCACTGGCCCTGGTGGCGCCGGGGCGTGCCGCCGAAATTCCGGCACGGTCTGCTCATCCATCTGCCGTTCCCCTCCGGTGCGCAACCGCTACTGCTCGAGCGGTTGCGTCGCGAGCTCGGCGCCGGCTACCGCATCCGGGCTCTGGCGCACCGACGCGCAGCGGCAATCCCCGTCGCGCCGCCGCCATTCGGTCGTGTCGGTCAGCCGGTGGGCTTCTACGACCTCGAAGTGAGCGCGCCGCACGCCGCGGCGCTCACCTTCCGGATACCGCGGCTGTCACCGGTGGTGATATTGCCGCCGCGCCTGCTCATCAATCTGTTGGTGCTGATGGCCGTGCTGATCGCGGCGTTGTATGTGGCGACGCGCGGCATCACCCGTCCGCTGCGCCGACTGGCGCGCGCCGCGGAGATGATGGGGCGCGGCTCGCGCAGTCCACCGCTGCCGCAAAGCGGGGCCCGTGAGCTGCGCGACGCGGCACGTGCGTTCAACAGCATGCAGGAGCGGCTGCATCGCTATCTCGACAGCCGCACGGCGGTGCTGGCCGCGATGTCGCATGATCTGAAGACCCCGCTGACGCGTCTGCGCCTGCAGGTTGAAACGTTGATCGAGGATCCCGCGGTGCGCGAGCGGCTGGGGCGCGAGCTCGATGAGATGGAAGGCATGGTGCGCGGTGCGTTGGCATTGTTTCGCGGGCAGGACGAGCAGGAGGCACTCGAGCCGACGGACATCAATGCACTGGTCGAGTCGGTGCGCCAGGGCTTCGCCGAGATGGGACACGATGTGCAGGTGACCGGTCACGCGAATGGACCGCTGCCCGCCCGGCCGCAGGCCCTGAAGCGCTGTCTGACCAACCTCGTGTCCAATGCCGTGAAGTTCGGCGAACGGGCCCGGCTCGAGGTGCGCGACGGCGCGGCGCTCTGCATCGCGGTCAGCGACGATGGTCCGGGCATCGCGCCGCCGTATCTGGAACGAGTCTTTGAACCGTTCTTCCGCCTCGAGACCTCCCGCAATCGCGACACCGGCGGAACCGGCCTGGGCTTGAGCATTGCCCGGGACGTCGCCCAGGCCCATGGCGGTACGCTGCAGTTGCGCAACCGGCCGCAGGGGGGGCTGGAAGCCGAACTGCGCCTGCCGCGCCGCTGAGCGGTCGGCTACATTTGCTTACTGCGTCTCGTCCGAGGCGCCGTTAGACTCCCCCTGACCCGTTGTTTGGAGGAGGTCGTTCCATGAAGCGTTCCCTGATTCTTCTGGCGCTCGCCGGCGTGACCAGCGTGGCGCTGGCGCAGACCCCGACGCCCCAGCTCGCACGCGGCTGGCCGCAGCACGCAATGGCGGCCCGGATGCAGCGCATGCACCGCATGGAGCAATGGCGGCTGCACCAGTTGACCGTGCTGTTGGATCTGACGGCCGCGCAGCGGCAGCAGGTCCAGGCGATTCTCGCCGAGCAGCATGCCGCCATGCGTACGAGCATGCAGGAGATGATGCGCGCGATGCGCGCGATGCGTCAGGCCCATATTGCCGCGAAGCGCCAGATGATGGCCAAGATGGCGCACGTGCTCAGCGCCGAGCAGATGGCGAAATTCAAAGTGCTGGTGCCGCCACATCCGTGGTTCGGAATGCACGGCCCGATGGGACCGGGCGGCATGGGCATGCGCATGCACATGGCGTCGCCACCGCCGGCCCCGCCCGCTCCGCCCGCTCCGCCTCAGTCCTGAGCGGCGGTGGTGCTGCCCCGGTGAGTCGCCGGGCTCATCGGGGCAGCGCGCGCAGTTGGTAGCGGCCTGCCTCGTAGCTGAGGCAGCTGCCCTGTTCATACCATGCCCCGAGTACCATGCGCTGCGCGGGCCGGCCGTCGATCTGCAGGTCATGCACGGCGGGGCGGTGGGTGTGTCCGTGAATGATGCGCCGGGCGCCCGTTGCCCGGAAGGCCGCTTCGACCGCGCTGGGATTGACGTCCATGATGGTGGGCTGCGTGCGCGAGGTGTGTGCGCGGCTCCCGGCACGCGCCTCGGTGGCGAGTAATTCCCGCGTCGCGAGGGGCAGGGCGAGAAAGCGCCGTTGCCAGGCCGGGTCCCGGACGGTGGTGCGCAATTCCTGATAGGCGTGATCGTCCGTGCAGAGCGCATCGCCGTGCGTGAGCAGCACCCGCTCCCCGCCGAATTCCCTCACGACCGGATCCGGCAGCAGATGGCATCCACTGCGCTGGGCGAAGCCGCTGCCGAGCAGAAAGTCCCGGTTGCCGTGCAGCACGAAGCAGCCCACTCCGCCGGCGGTGAGCACGGCCAGCGCCTCGATCACGGCCCGATGCGCGGGCGTGTCATCGCCCACCCACGACTCGAACAGATCGCCGAGGATGTAGAGCGCATCCACCTGCGGCGCTTCGGTGCGCAGCAGGGTGAGGAACTGCTCCTCGGCCGCCCCCGCGACGGTGTCGAGGTGCACATCCGAGACGAACAGGCAGCGAACCGGTTCGCTGCCGGCCGCGGCGGTCACGATTTCGCGGGGGGCGTGCCGGTGGGCTTGGTCCCAGTCTTGTTCGGTGTGCCGGGCGTGCCCGCGTCCGGTGGTGTGCTGGACGCGCCCGACGCGGCGGAGCCATTCGTCTCCGGCGCTGCGGCGGGCGGCGTGCTGGATGCACCCGGCGCGGTGGAACCGTTCGTCGCCGGCGCTGCGGTGCCGCTCGCCGCGGGGGCCGGAGCACTCGCGGCGGGAGTCGTTCCGGAGGCGTCCGGCGTGATCACGGTGATGGACTTGATCACCACGGGCGTCAGCGGGGCCTCGGACTTGAACGGCCCGAATGCTCCGGTGGGCACCAGTCCGATCTGCTCGACGACGTTCATGCCCTGGATCACTTTCCCGAACACGGCGTACCCCCACCGGGTCGGCAGCGGATCCAGCTCGGGGTTGTCGACCAGATTGATGTAGAACTGCGAAGTGCCGGAGTCCGGATCCGGACCGCGGGCGAGGCCTACGGTGCCGCGCTTGTTCACCAGGCCGTTGCCGGACTCATTGTCCACCGGCGGACCGGTCGGCTTCAGCGCGTAGGGCGCAGTGGCGTCGTGGCCGCCGCCCTGGATGACGAAATTGGCCACCACGCGGTGGATCAGGGTGTCGGTGTAAAAGCCGGTGCGCACGTAGCGCAGGAAGTTCGCCACCGTGAGCGGCGCGCGATCCGGGCGCAGTTCGATGACGAAGGAGCCCATGTTCGTGACGACGCGC
>JAKADE010000341.1 GCA_021820785.1 Pseudomonadota bacterium | reverse complement strand
TTGATGGTCACGGCGTACGTGTGACCGCCGATGGTGAGCGTTGCCCGATGCGGCTGCGTGAGCTTGGCGAGCATCGCGCGCTGGTGGCTTGGGTTCTTGTGGAACGTATCGATGTTCGCGCCGTTCAGTCGACCGACGTCGAATCCCGGCAATTCGCGGCGAAGATCGCTTTCGGCTTCGCGCAGCGCCTTTTCCAGTGCCGGATTCAGGTATTGAATGTTGTAGTCCCCGTCGGCGACCATCACGCCGGAGGAGACGCTGTCGAGGGCCTCACGGATGCGGGCGTTCTCTGCAGCCGCGGTGCGTTCGGCTTCGATCTGGTTGCGCAGCTTGGTCTGCATCTGGTCCAGGGCCCTCAGGACCTGGTTGCCCTCATCGCTGCCGTCGATCTCGACGCTGTTGTCGTACCGGCCGGCCGCGATGCTGTCGAAGACCGTGACGGCGCGGCCGATGACGCCGGCGAGCGCACGGGCGATCACCCAGGAGAGGGCCAGCGCAATCAGCAGCGCGACCAGGGTGATGCCGACCGTGACGCTGCGCGCCGCGGTGACTTGACTCAGGCGGTGCTGTACGGCGGCGTCCATGGCCGCGTAGCTGGAGTCGAGCAGCTTCTGCAGGTTGGTATTGACGGCGCCGGCAGTGTGGAAGAGATCGGCCGTCGTGATGGTCATTTTCTTCGCGTTCAGGATGCGCGAGCGGATGACGTCGAACGACGTATTGAACGCCGACAGGGCTGCGTTCAGCTGCGGACGAATCTTGGCGCGAGCGGCGACCGATGCGCCGTTCAGGTCCCGCTCGGCCTGGGCGAAGTCGCTCAGAACCTGCCGGTGGTAGATCTCAATCGCACGCTGATCGCCGCCGCCGAGGTAGCCCTTGATCGCGGCGCTGGTGGCATACCACTGCACCTCACCGGCGGCAATCAGCGCCCCGGGGACGTCGCGGGTCGCAACCTGGATGAGAGCGGCGGTCTGCGGCGAGGGATCGACGTTCAGTGCCGAGCGCGTCGCGACGATGTGGCCCAGGCTGACGAGCTTGGCGATGAGCGCATCGTGAGCATTCACGGCCTGATCGGCAGTGAGTTTCGATTCCCCGGCGGTGAGGGTGTTCCACTCCTGTTCGACCGCGAGCCACTGGCTGCGCACACCGAGGGAGCGGCCTGCCGTGGCGTTGACCGAACTGACCCGAGCCATGAGCTTGCGCATGCGTGCTTCGGAGGCAGTCACGTCGGCGGCGCGACTTTGGTCGCCCGTCAGCAGCGCGAACAGCTGGCTGCGGTGATTTTCCGTCTCGGCGAGCACGGCTCCAAGGCTGTGCGCGTAGTGTGCTCCTTCGAGTTCATTGCGCGCCTGGCGCACCTCGTGGTTCGCAGAGCTCAGATAGAAGGCCCCGAGCAGTGCAGTCGGGACCGCCATCGCGACCACCAGCAGCAGGAGTTTCTGCCAGAGTTTCAGATGGTTTAGAAATTGCATATTCTGAGATCCTGAAGCTGAAAGCGGAGTGATTGCCGATGCAGCGCCTGCGTCAGCGGCTCTCGCCCACCGCGAGCCGCGGCGGCTCTTCGGTGGCCGCACTGGCGTCGGCGGGAAGCGCCGCGGCGGATCCGGCCAGGCGGAAGCGACCCAGCGTGTCGTTCAGGTCGCGAACCTGACCACTCATGACCTGCGAAGCGGCGATCGTCTCTTCCACGAGCGCAGCATTTTGCTGCGTGATCTGGTCCATCTGCATGACGGCACGGTTGACTTGCTCGATGCCCGCAGACTGCTCGCGCGAGGCCGCGGCGATTTCCGCAACGATGTCCGACACCTTCTTCACGGCAGTGACGATTTCCGTCAGCGTTTCACCGGAGCGGGTCACGAGCCGCGCACCGTCACCGACCTTTGCGACGCTGTCTTGGATCAGGCTCTTGATTTCCTTCGCCGCAGTCGCGGACCGGCCCGCGAGGTTGCGCACTTCACTCGCCACAACGGCAAAGCCGCGGCCCTGCTCTCCGGCGCGCGCTGCTTCCACGGCCGCATTCAGCGCCAGCAGGTTCGTCTGGAAGGCGATTTCGTCGATCACACCGATGATGTCGGCAATCTTCTGCGCCGACTCGTCGATGCCGCTCATCGCACCGACCGCTTTGTCGACCACCGCAACGCCTTGTTCGGCCTGATCGCGGGCGGCGAGGGCGAGCTGATTCGCCTGGGCAGCGTTGTCGGCATTCTGTTTGACCGTCGTGGTCATCTCTTCCATCGATGAGGCGGTCTCTTCGAGCGAGGAGGCCTGCTCCTCCGTGCGGGTGGAGAGATTGGTGTTGCCGAGGGTGATCTCTTCTGCGCCGAGGGAGATTTCGCGGGCCGAGTCCTTCACCCGCGCGACAATTTCGGCAAGGTTGTCCGCCAGGCGGTTCACGCCCTCTCCGAGGGTGGCAAAGAAGCCGGTTTTGTCCCCGAGGTTGATGCGCCGGGTGAGGTCGTCGTTTGTTACGGCGCCGATCACCCCCTGCATTTCCTGCTCAACGAGAACCTCCTGGGTGCGCAGTTTCCATTCCATTACGGTGCCGAGGCGTGTCCCCTGCGGGTCCCGCACCGGGTTGGTCGTGATGCGGAACACGAGGCTGCCGTAACTGCGGTCCTCGATACGCTGACCATTCAGGTTATCGAGTGCCCGTCGCTCATCCCCCGGGGAGGTGGAGAGCGACTCCAGTCCGGCACCGAGCAGGTGCTCGGCGGAGAAATCCCGCAGCGACTTGAACTCGCTGGCGTGATCGGCAAACCCGGTTCGGGCCGATTCGTTCAGATAGATGATCTTGTGCGAAGTGTCGGCCAATACGACACCGGTGGAGGTCTTGTCGAGCGCCTGGCGGATGCGGGCATTTTCGGTAGCAAGCTGCCGTTCATTGGCGAGCTGCGTCTGCAGTTTGCTCTGCATGGATGCGAGGGCGTTGAGCACTTGCCCAAGTTCGTCCCGACGCCCGCTGTCGATGGCGTTGTCGTACTGTCCCTCGGCAATGCGGTCAAAGACTTTGACGACATGGCGCAGCGGGCTGCGCACGGCTTTCTCGGTGGACCAGGTGAGCGCATGGATCAGCGCGATGGCGAGCAGTACCAGCGCGACGTCGAACATCAGTCCGGCCCGCAGTGATCTGACGCGCGAGGTGAGCGTTGCGGTCGCCGCCGCGCCGCTCGTGCCGATCAGGTGCGTCAGGGTCCCGTTGAGGTCGGTACCGGCGTCGTAGAGCGTGCCAGCCGGAATCTTCACGTTGCTGGCATTGACGATGCGCGAGGCGACCGTCTGGTAGAACGCGTCCGCCTGGGCGCGAGCGTCCCCGAGGGTGTGCTTCAGCGGGGCGCGCGCGCTCTGCGGAACCTGTGTGAGCGCTGCGCTGATCGAGTCCAATGCGCTGTTGAGCCGGCTGAGCGAGATCTGAATACCCATCCGGTCATCCCCGCCTAGGTAGCCCTTGGCGGCGGCATCGACCGCGTAGCGGCGCAGCGCGGTCTCGGCTGCGAGAGCGGCCGGAGCGTACTGGCTTGCGATCTGCAGCAGGCTGCGGCTCGTCTGCGCCGGATCAGAGTCCGCCAATGAGCCAGCCGCCACCGCATCGCGCAGACGACCGAGCCGCACGAGCAGGTTCTGGTGTGCGGCCGTGAGTTGCTGAGCATTGAAGTGTGCGGAATTGCGCTTCAGCGTGCGCCACTGCGCTGCAATGGCGCTGAGGTCCTTGCGCACGCCGTAGCGCAAGCCCAGACGTGCATTCACCTTCTGCAGCTTGGTCAGTGCCGCGTCGGCCGCAGCGCTGGCAGCCTGCGTGGCCGCCGCGCGAGAGCCATCTCCGCTTGCCAGCACGAACGCCCGGCCCTCATGCGAGAGCACTGCGGCCTGGAAAGACCCGATGGCACGAAGATATGCGCTGCCGGAGAGTTCGGCGCGGGACTGCTCTAGTCCGCCGCTGGTGCTGCGCAGATAGAAGAATCCCACTACGGTGGCGGGCAGGCTCATCGCCAGCACCAGCACGGCAAGCTTCTGCCAGAGCTTCATGTGATTGAGCGTAGTCAGGCGCATGCGATCAACCTCCAACGGCGCGGCGCAGCGGCGCAACCGCAGGACGCGTCTCGGCACTGGTGTGCGCCGAAGCGGTCAGTTGGTAACGCGCCATGTTTTCATCGAGTGAATCGGCGAGGGCGGACATGTTGCGTGCGGCCGTAGTCGCTTGTTCCACAAGGCTTGCGTTCTGTTGCGTCAGCTCGTCCATCTGCATCACGGCCCGGTTCACCTGTTCGATTCCGGCCGACTGCTCCCGCGAGGCGGCGGCAATTTCGGCGACGATG
>JAKADE010000340.1 GCA_021820785.1 Pseudomonadota bacterium | reverse complement strand
ACGCGCACGGCACGACGTCCGTCTCGACGTACAACATCGCCGACATCACTGACAGCACCAACGCGGCGAATTCCGAATCGGCGATGATCGCCGCGGTGTTTGCCGCCCAGGGCTATATCGTGGTGGCGCCGAACTTCGAGGGCTACGACATCTCGAATCTCGGCTATCACCCGTACGTCGATGCGGCCGTGAATGCCGATGACATGATGGATGCGCTCACCGCCGCGCGCACGGCGCTGCCGCACTCGTTCACCCCGGGCACCACCGACAGCGGCCAGCTGTACGTGACCGGCTATTCCGAGGGCGGCTACGTCGCCATGGCGACCGTCAAGGCGATGCAGGCCGCCGGCGACACGGTGACCGCGTCGGCGCCAGCTTCCGGACCCTATGCGCTCGAGGCGTTCGGCGATGCGATCTTCTTCGGCCAGGTCGACATCGGTTCGACGATCTTCTCGCCGCTCGTGACCACGAGCTACCAGAATGCCTACGGCAACGTGTACAAGGCGACGAGTGACATCTACACCTCGACCTATGCGAGCGGCATCGACACGCTGCTGCCGTCGCCTGACTCCCTGACCCAGCTGTTCCAGTCGGGCAAGCTGCCCGAGGCGGCGCTGTTCGACAGCACCACTCCGGTGACCGGCAATACCCAGCTCGATCAGCTGCTCGCGGTGCCCACGAGCCCGCCGTACAGCGCCTCGCAGGCGGCGCTGTTCGATGCCGGCTTCGGCACCCCGTCGCTGGTGAACAACACGTACCGGGCCGAGTACGCCGCCGATGCGCTCACCAACCCCGACCAGGCGGAGATGACGCTGCTCAACGGCGGCACGCTGACCGCGAGCGACGTGGCGCTCGCCGCGCAGCCGGCGGTGGGATTACGTCAGGACTTCAAGCTCAACGACATGCGCAACGGCGGTTGGTCGCCGAAGGAGCCGATGCTGATGTGCGGCGGGGACCAGGACCCGACGGTGTTCTTCCAGGTGAACACCGGGGTGATGGCCGCCGAATGGAGTCCGCTGGTCTCAGCCGGGCTCGTGCAGGTGCTCGACCTCAACGGCACGCCGGGTGGCGCGTTCGCGCCCCTGCAGAGCGCGTTCCAGAGTACCTATGCGGCCCTGGTCGCCGCCGTGGGACCGAGCACCGCGATCCAGTCCTACCACGCGACCGAAGCGCCGTTCTGTATGGTGGCTGCGCGTGACTTCTTCGCGCAAGTTCCCTAGGCCCTGACCCGGGAGACGACCATGCAGTACAAGATCGCAACACTCGCGCTCGGCACCGCTCTCGCCCTCGCGGCCGCCACCGGGGCGCGCGCCGACACCGCCCATCCGAACGACATTCGCATCGGCGGGTACTTCGTTCACTTCGACTCGAGCGCCAGCGACATCACCGGCCCGTACACCGTGCCGGGCCTCAACACGAGCGTGAACAACACTACGACGCTCTACCTCGGCTACGTGCGCACGCTCTCCAGTCACTTCGCCGTGGAGTTCGCCTTCGGCTGGCCGCCGCTGACGCATGCGGTGGGCAAGGGGCCGGCGGCCGTGGGCTCCGTGCCGTACAACGGCGTGACCATTGCCAACATCCGCTGGCTCTCCCCGACGGCACTCCTGGAGTACAACTTCTTCGCTCCCGACTC
Source organism: Pseudomonadota bacterium (assembly GCA_021820785.1). Next base: position 2,676 of record JAKADE010000340.1, on the reverse strand, counting down.
GCGCTGGCGGCCGTTCGTCGGCGTCGGAGTGAACTACACGTACTTCTACGACCGGCAGGTCACCGCCGCAGGCGCCGCGGTGAGCGGCGGACCGACGTCGGTCTCGTTGCCGGCCTCGGTCGGCCCGGCGGTCACGGCGGGCTTCAAGTACCGTCTGAACGCCCGCTGGCACATCGTGGCGTCCTACTCGGTGGCGCAGGTCAACAGCCGGCTCACCACCGACACCGCCGGAGTGTTGCGCAGCTCCGAGGTGCATTTCTGGCCGAACGCCGTGGTGCTCTCGGTCGGCTATTCGTTCTGAGCAGTGGGTCCGCGCCGCGCGCCGGGCATCGCTCTGGCGCGCGGCGGACTCGGTTCGCCGCCGCCAGGGCGGCGGTGAACCCCCGATCCTGACCATTGTCATACACTACCGCCCGGCCCCGCGGGGGCGGGCGCAGACAGTGTGATTCAGTGAGCGGAACACCCTACAACCGACGGTGGCGCAGAACGGCGCGGCAGGCGCCGCGGCGTCGGCTGCCCGGCTGGGCCGGGTGGCTCGCGCTGCTGGCATTCGGACTGCGCGCGCTGGTGCCGCTCGGATTCGAGCCGGACGCGCACTCACTGGCGATCGAGATCTGCCACGAGGGCTTCCCATCGGGCTTTTTCGCCCGCGGCGGCGCGCGTCACGGCGTGCCCGCGGGCCGTACCGCCACCCACTGCACGTTCTGCAACGGCACCACGCCGGCTCCGGCCTATGCGCTCGCGGGGCTCACCCTGCGCGCCCCGGACGCGGTCGCGCCCGCCGACTCCGAGCCGGTGTCGCCGTTCAGTGTTCCGCTGGCGTACACGCCCCAGGCGCGTGCGCCCCCGACTTCCGTCTGATCAATCCGATCGGCCGCATCCTCGGCGTCCCCGCCCGGACGCTGCGGTGGGGCATCCTGTGATTTCGATTCAGACGGCAGTCCGCACCGGAGGCGGCGCCGCGGGAGACTCAATGTGAAAGACCATACCTCGAGCCGTTCGGCACGCCAGCGCCGCCGGCCGTCCTCTCATTCCATGGCCGCCGGACTCGGTGTGCTCGCAGCGCTCGGGATGATGCCGCTGAGCGCCTGGGCGGCCTCCTACGGCGGGGTACGCGGCCAGGTCCTAGGTGCGCACAACCAGCCCATGGCCAGCGTGCGGGTGACGCTGCGCTCGGCGGCGTCCGGCAGTGTCCAGACGACGCGCACCGATGCGCAGGGCCGGTTCAACTTTCCGACGGTGTCGATCGGGACCTACAGAGTCACGGTCCGGCGCAAGGGCTTCGAGTCCCAGAGCCAGCCGGTGACGGTCGAGGCCGGTTATTACCCGGCACCGATCCTGCATCTGCTGCCGGTCTCGACGTTCCATCGGGTGGTGGTGCACGGCAACCGCGTGCCGGTGGTCGCCTCGGTCACCCCGATCACCCTCGTCAGCCAGCAGGACATCCTCTCGACGCCCGGCGCGATCAACGCCAACAGTCTCTCGATGATCACCGACTACGTGCCGGGCGCCTACGAGGCGCACGACATGCTGCACATCCGCGGCGGTCACCAGACCTCCTGGCTGATCGACGGGGTGGAGATTCCCGATACCAATATCGCGGAGAGCCTCGGGCCGGCGATCGACCCCCAGGACATCCAGACGCTCGGCGTCGAGCGCGGCAGCTACAACGCCGACGAGGGCGACCGGACCTACGGGGTGTTCAACGTCATCCCCAAGACCGGCTTCGGCGTGCACAACCAGGGGATGCTGTCGGTCTCGGCGGGCAATTTCGGTCAGACCGACGATTACCTGAGCGCGGCGAGCCACAAGGGCAATTTCGCCTACTACGTCAGCGCCGAGGGCAACCGCAGCAATCTCGGTCTGCAGACCCCGGTCTCCGAGGTCATTCACGATCAGTCGCAGGGCTACGGGCTGTTCACCAACCTGCAGTACAACCCCAGCACGAACAATGAGCTGCGCTTCGTCGCGCAGCTGCGCCAGGATACCTACCAGATCCCGAACTGCATCACGCCGCTGCCGAACGACCCGCAGTGCGTGGGGCAGCTCGGGGACGTCCAGAAGGAAGCGGACAACTTCGCGCTGCTCTCGTGGGTGCATACGTTCACCAGCAACATCGTGCTCACCAGCTCGCTGATGTATCACTTCGAGCGTGCCGCGTACGACGGCTCGCCGAACGACTTCCCGGTCATCACCACCTTCCACCACAGCTCGCAGTACGAGGGCGGGGAGGAAAACCTGCGCATGCACTTCAGCCACAATCACGTGGACGTCGGGGTGTACGGCTTTGCGCAGCAGGATCACGCCGACTTCAATCTGGCGTTCCCCGGCGGCAGCCCGGCATCGTTGCAGGAGCTGCAGAACCCGACCGGTGAGCTGATCGACGCCTGGGTGCAGGATACGTACGACGTCTCGCACTGGGTGCATCTGTCGGCCGGCGTGCGCCAGACGCACTTTGCCGGGCTGGTCACCGAGAACGCGACCGACCCGCGCTACGGCATGACGGTGCGTCTGCCGGTGCTCAACTGGGTGCTGAGCGCGTTCTGGGGCAAGTACTACCAGGCGCCGCCGCTGGAGGCGCTCTCCGGCAACCTCGCCACCTACGCCTCGACGCAGAGCAGCCAGTTCCTGCCGCTGCACGGGGAGCGCGACAAGGAGCGCCAGTTCGGCGTGACC
>JAKADE010000339.1:1831-4318 GCA_021820785.1 Pseudomonadota bacterium | reverse complement strand
ACGGCGAGCCGCTCGCTCTGCGCGGCGAGCCGGCGCACCTGGTTGTCGAGCTGCTCGATGCGCGCCCGCTCGACCTGCGCGGTGCGATCGGCGGCCCCGAGGGCCTGATTGAGCTGCTCCCAGCGCTCCTGCCAGGCCGCCAGCTCGCCTTCGGCCGACTCCAACGCCTCGGCGGCGGCGCGCTCGGCGTGCTGGGCGCTCTCGAGCGCCGGGGCGGACTGCTCGAGTTCGGCGCGCACCGCGGCGAGTTCCCGCTCCTCGCGCTCGATGTGCGCGGCGAGTTCCGCCAGGCTGGTCCGGGCCTGCTCGAGGTCGGTGCGCTGGCGCTCGCGCAGCTCGCGGGTGTGCTGGATCGACTGTTCGAGTCGCGAGATGTCCGCGCCGAGGGCGTAGTGTCGAGCCTGCACCGCCGAGAGCTGCTCGCCGGCGCCGCCGTGACGCTCGCGTGCGCTCTCGATCGCAGCCTCCGCGGCCCGCTGGTCGGCGAGCGCGGCCTGCATCTCCAGTTCGCGCTCGCGGGTGGCGCTGTCGTGCACCTCGGCGCCGCTGTCGAGTTCGCGCATGCGCAGCGCGAGCAGCTCCGCGAGCGTGCGCCGCTCCTGTTCCTTCAGCCCCTGGTAGCGCCGCGCGGTGGCCGCCTGGCGCTGCAGGTGACGGATCTGCTTCTCGACCTCCTCGCGCACGTCCTGCAGACGCTCGAGGTTCTCGCGGGTCTCGGCGATGCGGCTCTCGGTCTCGCGCCGCCGCTCCTTGTAGCGGGAGATGCCGGCGGCCTCCTCGACGAAGGCGCGCATGTCCTCGGCCCTCGCCTCGATGATGCGCGAGATGGTGCCCTGCTCGATGATCGCGTAGCTGCGCGAGCCGAGACCGGTGCCGAGGAACAGGTTGGTGATGTCCTTGCGCCGGCAGCGCGCCCCGTTGATGTAGTAGCCGGAGGAGCCGTCGCGCGACACCTGGCGCTTCAGCGCGATCTCGTTGTAGTTCGCGTAGGCGCCGCCGACCTTGCCGTCGGAGTTGTCGAACACCAGCTCCACCGAGGCGGTGCCGACCGGTTTGCGCTGCGAGGAACCGTTGAAGATGACATCGGCCATGTTGTCGCCGCGCAGGTGCTTGGCCGACAGCTCGCCCATCACCCAGCGGACCGCATCGATCACGTTCGACTTGCCGCAGCCGTTCGGACCCACCACGCCGGTGAGATTGCTCGGAAAGGTGACTTGGGTGGGATCGACGAAGGACTTGAATCCGGCGAGCTTGATTTTCGTCAGCCGCATCTACTTGATCTTCCGTTCTCTTCTGAATGGCCGCCGCAGCGAAGCGCGGTAGTGTAGAGTAAATACCCATGCCCTCACAGCCTGCCGCGTCCATCGAGACGTTTCCCAATCCCTGCCCCGGGTCCGACTACACCATCCGTATGCGGATCCCGGAGTTCACCTGCCTCTGTCCGCGCACCGGCCAGCCGGACTTCGCCACGCTCAAGCTCGCCTACGTGCCCGATCAGCGCTGCGTCGAGCTGAAATCGCTGAAGCTGTACATCTGGTCGTTCCGCGACCGCGGCGCGTTCCACGAGGCGGTGACCAACGAGATCGCCGATCTGCTCGCCGCCGAGCTCGAGCCGCGCTTCCTGCGCCTCGAAGGGCGCTTCAAGGTGCGCGGCGGGATCTACACCCGGGTCATCGCCGAGCGGCGAGCCGCCCACTGGCAGCCCCCCCAGCCGGTCCGCCTGCCTTAAGGGACGCACGGCGCACGCGGCGCTGTACAGGCCCGAGGGCGCCGGTATAATCGCGCGTCCCGCAAGAGCCTTATGCGTAGGAGCAAGTGATGTCGGCCAAGAAACCCGCGCCCAAAACTGCGAAGGGTAAGAAGGCCGCGCCGGCGAAACCCGCGGCGAAAAAGTCCGTCACGGCCAAGCGGCCGGCCGCGCACAAGAGCGCAGCCCGCCCTGCTGCGCACAAGAGCGTGGCGGTGAAGAGCACCGCCCATCCGCGCAAAGCGGAACTGCCCGACACCGAGACGACAGCCGAGCGGATTCATGCGCCCGTCGCGCCCCCCCACATGCCACCGGTGCGCGAGCGCACGCCGCCCGTGAACGACGCCGAGGAAGGCGAGTCGGCCGAGCCGGGCAGCCTGCTCGCCGGTCCGCGCAACGTTCAGCCGTACATCCCGAAGCGCGGCGAACAGTACATGAGCAAGGAGCAGCTCGATCACTTCCGCAACATCCTCAACAGCTGGAAGCGCGATCTGATGGTCGAAGTCGACCGTACGGTCTCGCACATGAAGGATGAGGCGGCGAACTTCCCCGATCCCTCCGACCGCGCCACCCAGGAAGAGGAGTTCAGCCTGGAGCTGCGCACCCGGGACCGCGAACGCAAGCTGATCCGCAAGATCGACGAGGCGTTGAAGCGCATCGAGGACGGCAGCTACGGCTACTGCCTCGAAACCGGCGAGGAGATCGGCATCAAGCGTCTGGAGGCCCGTCCCGTGGCCACC
>JAKADE010000339.1:0-1821 GCA_021820785.1 Pseudomonadota bacterium | reverse complement strand
AGGAGCGGCGCGAGCGGCGCGAGAAGCAGTACGGCGATCGCGACGACCGCTACCGCTGAGCCGAGCGCGGCAGCGGCCGGCTACGTCGGCCGCTTCGCCCCTTCCCCCACCGGCGCGCTGCACCTGGGGTCGCTGCTGGCGGCCGTGGGCAGTTATCTCGATGCCCGCCATCACGGCGGCCTCTGGCGGGTCCGCATCGAGGACATCGACCCGCGCTGCATCCCCGGCAGTTCCGATCAGATCCTGCGCACGTTGGAGGCCTTCGGCCTCGCCTGGGACGGTGCGCTGGAGATTCAGAGCCGGCGCACCGGGCACTACGAGGCCGCGCTCGAGCGGCTGCGCGCCGCCGGTGTGACCTTCGAGTGCACCTGCTCGCGCAGCGAACTCGCCGCGCTCGGGGCGCTCACCAGCCGCTATCCCGGTCTGTGCCGCTCAGGACCGCGCCACGCCGGCCCGAGCGCCACCCGGCTGCGCATCGACGCGCAGCGCCTCTTCACGTTCGAGGACCGTTTCCAGGGCCCGTTCAGCGCGCCGGGCAGCAGCCTCGGCGATGTGGTCGTGCGCCGCCGCGATGGCGTGTTCGCCTACCAGCTCGCGGTCGTCGTGGATGATGCGCTGCAGGGCATCACCGACGTGGTGCGCGGCGCAGACCTGCTGGAGAGCACCGGCTGGCAGATAGCGCTGCAGGAGGCCCTGGGGCTGCCGCGGCCGCGCTACGGGCACCTGCCGCTGCTCACCGAGCCCGGCGGGGCGAAACTCGCCAAACGTCACCACGCCGTGCCGCTCGATCCGCGGCGCGCGGGCGCCGAACTGCTCGAGGTGCTCACCCTGCTCGGCCAGGCGCCCCCGGCCGGGCTCGCCGGCGCGGCACCGCCGGAGGTGCTCGCCTGGGCGTGCGCCAACTGGCGCCCCGAGGCGTTCCACGGCCGGCGCCAGATCGCGCTCGCCCCCGCACCGCCGCCCTGAAACGACACGGGGTCCGCGCCTTGCGGCGCGGACCCCGTGCAGGATCGTCTGCGGGCGTACGTTACGCGGCGTCGACGTCGCGCATCGAGAGGCGCACGCGCCCCTGACGGTCGACTTCGAGCACCTTCACGCGGACCACATCGCCCTCCTTGAGCTTGTCGCTGACACGCTCGACGCGCTCGTTGGAGATCTGCGAGATGTGCACCAGACCGTCGCGGCCCGGCAGGATGGTGACGAACGCGCCGAAGTCCATCAGGCGCGCCACCTTGCCCTCGTAGATGCGTCCGACTTCCACATCGGCGGTGATCAGCTCGATGCGCCGTTGCGCCTCGCGGCCGGCGGTGCCGTTGACCGAGGCGATCTTCACCGTGCCGTCGCTCTCGATATCGATGGTGGTGCCGGTCTCCTCGGTGATCTGACGGATCACCGCACCGCCCTTGCCGATCACATCGCGGATCTTCTCCGGATCGATCTTCAGGGTGATGATCGAGGGGGCCCACTCGGACATGTTGGCCCGCGGGGCGCTGATGACCTTGTTCATCTCCTCGAGGATGTGCAGCCGGCCCTCGCGGGCCTGGGCGAGCGCAACCTTCATGATCTCGGGCGTGACGCCCTCGACCTTGATGTCCATCTGCAGCGCCGTCACGCCGTCTTTGGTGCCGGCCACCTTGAAATCCATGTCGCCGAGGTGATCCTCGTCACCGAGGATGTCGGTGAGCACCTTGAAACGGCCGTTCTCGAGCACCAGGCCCATCGCGACACCGGCCACCGGCGCCTTGATCGGCACACCGGCGTCCATCATCGAGAGCGAGGAGCCGCACACGCTCGCCATGGAGCTCGAGCCGTTCGACTCGA
>JAKADE010000338.1 GCA_021820785.1 Pseudomonadota bacterium | reverse complement strand
GGATTCGATATGATGTACCCGCCCCGATGTAGTCCGCCGTCTTATTGAGATGCCCCCCTTGGCTGAAGTCAATGAGGGCTCGGTTGTTCCCGTCCACGTAGGAAACGGCATTGCCGCCACCTATGTTGGTAACCGCGTACCTCCCTGTTCCGTCCGGGATATTGGTCAGGGTCTTGTTGGTGTAGGCGCGCGAAAGGTCGATGCCTGTCGTCACCACGATATTGGTGCTGTCGATGGCGGCATTGGCGCGGGCTGCGCCCGTGGAAATCGTCGCCGCAGGCACCGCATTTACGTTCGCCGTATCGTTCGCCGTGTGCGTGCCAGTGACGTCTGCGCCCGCTTCGGCAGGCATCAGGTTGGCAATCGGGCTGATCGAGGAAGAGGCTACGCCGTTGACCTTGGAGGTATCGGCTGCGGTGTTCTGGCCCGTCACGTCCGCTCCGGCCTGCGCGGGCTGCAGCGACTGAACGGTTGCGCCGCCGGTGTACGTGATGTTGATCGCGGTCTTGTTCAGCACCTGGCTCGTGGCAAGGTCCACCGCGTCAGCGTACGCGAGCCCACCGGTGACCATCTGCGTGCCGGCGAACTTCGGCAGCTTCGAGATCGGCGAGCCGACGAGGTTCATCTGCAGACCGTCGAGCCAGACGGTTGCCGTCGAGGTGAAGGTCAGTTCCCACGTGGCCTGCGTGTCGCCGATCGCGCGCAGGTCGAAGAGACCCCACACCTGCTGCCAGCCGGTCGCGGCCGGGACGTCGAACGACTCGGTGAGCGTTGTCGTCGCCGTCTTGACCGTGAGCGATCCGGTGCAGCCGCCCGTGGCGAGCACCGAGAAAGCGGCGAACCAGCGCGACGCGGCCGCAATCGAGATGGGCGTCCCGGTGAAGGACAGCGTGGCGCCCGCAGCGGCGATCGCAACTTTGAGGCTCGCTCCCCCGTAGTACTGCGTCGTGGCGTCAATCGAGGGCGTGCAGTTCGCGGCCGTGAAAGCGGCCAGTACCGGCGTCGCGGCGTTCGCGGCGAAGGTCTGAAACTGCGCCGGGAGCACATTCGGCGCGTGGCTTTCCTGCTGCAGGATCTGCGCCCACGCGTTCAGCGTCTGCAGGAAGCTCGTCCACGCCCCTTGTGGCACTCCCGGCATCGAGGAGGGTAGACTCGGCAACCTCGCCTGGGTCTGCGCTTGGCTATTGACGACGGTGCAGGGCATTTCGGAGATCCGACAATGAAGCCGTGGTGGTATCTAGCGGCGATGTACGCCGCTTATCTGCTGTTCATGGGGGCGGTACGGTGGCTGGCGACCAAGATCGGACCGCGCTTGCCGGCGCGTTGGCGCCCGCTGCTCACGACTCCGACAGCACGCACCGCGATGGGCAGCCGCGTGCTCTGGATCGGCCTCGTCGTCATCGCCCTTTTCTACGCGGTGCTCTTTCTCGCCGGCCGTCACATGGGGCTGGGCTAAAGCAACCCATGCGCGGCGTGCGCAGCCGCAAGTCCTGCAGTCCCCGCTGTTTCCAATGCGCCCGGCGTGCGCGGCAAAAGGTACTGCGTCAACGCCGCACGTCCGTACCGCTCGAGAAGCGCCTTCATCTCTGGGCTGATCGCCGAATCCAGCTGATCGCGAATCGCCTGGGCGGCCAGCTGGCCGGGCGCACGCCCGGATGCGAGCTTGCGCCCAAGGGGCGAGACGATGGACCCGACGCGCAGCGCAGCGAGCGGCCACGCGAGGTAAGGATGCTTCGCGGCAAGCTCGGCTTCCCCTCCCAACACGCCGATTCGGTGACCCGTCGCCGGCGAGCGCGCCTCGAAGACGGCTTTCCCTTCACGCGCGAGGTCTCGCAGCGGACCACCGCCGCCGCGCGCATACACGCCGCGCGGGGTTTCCTTCGCGACCGCTTCGGAGAGCTTGCTCGGCGTCAGGCCGCTTACCTGGTCCTTTGAGTTCGCCACGGCACGTTCGAGGATCTTGTAGTTTCCGTACTTCGAGTCCGCAGTGTCGAGGGCCGTGAGCGCATCCTTCGGCAGCTGCGAGCGCAGCGCATCCGTAAGCGCTTGCTCGGCATTCTCGAAGATCGGGGTGACATCCTTGTGATCGCCCTCGAGCGCCAGGGAGCGCATCTTGGTGCGAATGTTGGAACGAGCGGCAAGCAGGCTGTCGCTCGTACCGTCGAGGCGTGCGAGTTCGTTCGCGAGGAAACCGGCAACGGGCTTTCGCTCCGCGGCGGTGGCAAGAGAGGACTTCGTGCGCAGTGCGCTCGCGATCGCGCTTTTCAGCGGTACGTCGGCGCCCTCGTTCATGATCTTGGGCGCAACCGGGAAGCCCTTGGCCTGCCCATAGAGCGGATCGAATGAATCGTACGCAGCGGCCAGCATCTCGTTCATGTCGCCGGGCACCGGCACGTGTCCCGGCGCTGCGCCTTCGCGAAAGACGGACTGTGCAAACTGCTTCGCGGCCCCGCCGCGCGCGCGGCGGATCATCGAGCCGATCAGCGGCAGCGACTGATACGCCTCTTCGCTCGCATTGCGCTGCGCCTCGGGGTTGAGTTGTCCCGGCGTCAGATCGACGCCGCGCGCAAGGAGCGCTCGCGCTTCAGCGGTCATCGGCAAGCCGTTGACCAGGCGCCCGAGCCCCTTACCGGCGAGCGGCAGCACAGCGCCCGTTGCGCCCCCGAGCAGCGTGTCGCCAATACGATGCCCAGGCGCTGCACTCGCAAGTCCCTGGACGCCCCCCTCGAGCACTCCGCGGCCGATCGGGTTCGCGGCGATGCGCGCGGCTGTCTCGCCAAGAAGACCTCCCCCCGCGAGTTCCCCGGCCCCCATCATGAGAGGCGCCGTCGCTGCCGTTTCTCCGACGAAATGCCCTACCTTTCCTGCGGTCGTGCGCATCAGCGGCGCATCGAGAGCCTGCGCCCGCTTGATCGCGCTTTTCGGTTCGAGCCCGACGAGGTTGCCAAGGTTGCGCGTGATATCAGCCATGCCTGCACCGGTGCCCGCGAGCGTGCGCGAGAGCCACTGCGGCATCATGACCCCGGTGTTGAGCCCCGCGATATCGAGCGGCAATCGGCCGTTCGCCGGATTGTCGGCGCCCGTCGGAAGACCCGCGCCGCCCCCCGGAGCGCCCGCGCTGCCGCTCTTGGCCGCGGCGACCTGTTGTGCGAGCGCTGCGAACTGACCCTGAAGGTTCATGCTAGAAGCCCTCGTAATCGTTCGGGCCGGGCGCGAGGCCCGCTTGCGCGGCCGCCTGCCACTGCTGCAGGAGCGCTCTCGGGTTCGGTGAACGGGCAATCATCTGCGCGCGCAGCTGTGGAGGGGCGCTCGCCAGAATGTAGAACGCCGGGTTCGAGTGGGTCTCGAAGTTTGACTGAAGATTGTTGATGCCCTCGACGTTGTTCTGCGCGGCGAGCCGCTGCCCGAAGGTGTTCTGCGCGATCTTCCAGCGCGCGATGCCGCGCACATACGCCGAGATCTGCGTGAGACCCTGCGGCGAGAGCGTGAGGCCAGGCACGCTGTGCCCGAGCTTCTCGAACACCTGCGCAGACTCCCGCGACCCGAGCGAGCGCGTGAGCATCGTCTGCATCTGGATCTGCAGCTTCGATGCGTCCTGATATGAGCCGAGCGCCTGCAGCTGCTGCTTGGACAGAACTCCCAGCGGTTGCAGGGCGCTCATGAGCTCGCCCTTGACGTTGGCGAAACGCTGCGGACTGAATTGCGTGGCTGCCTCGTCGATCTGCTGTGCCTGCGTGAGCAGCTGCTGCGCCGTGTCGGCGCCCTCGTTGAGGGTCTTGAGGTTCTCGTTCGCCGTCCCCGCCTGCTCGGTCTGGAAGGTCTTCAGCGCCTCGGCGCCGGTGTTGCCCGGGCGCAGCTGCGCGGCACCCGACTCAGCCAGGAGTGCCGGCACGAATCCCGGGGTCTGGACGGCGTCCCAACCTTCTGGCTGTGCTCCCGGCTGCGCAGAGGCTCCAGGCGCGGACGGCGCGGGCGTCTGACCGCGAACAGGCGCCGGTGTGGCCGGTGGAATCGCGCCGCCACCGCTTCCGACAGGGCTCGTCTCGGCAGCCAGGCGCGCTCCGGTTTCGCCGCCGGCCTCTGCGGCAGCGCGGGCGGCGAATGCGCGAATCGCGCCGGGCAGGAACGTAGAGCCGGTCTTCGTGTTGGTGATGAGGCCGCTCGAGGGGTTGACGGTGGTCCACGTGTCGTCTGGATTCTGCTGCGTCATGATGCCGCTCATCGAACCGACGTGCAGCTGCCCCATGTCCTCCTTGAGCTTCGTCGTGAGGCCCTGGATCAGGTTCACGTCGCCGGTCTTGTACGCCTGATACAGCTGCGTCATGTCCTGCGAGATCTGATTCTTCGCGACCGCC
>JAKADE010000337.1 GCA_021820785.1 Pseudomonadota bacterium | reverse complement strand
GACATCCAGCTCACCCTGGCGCAGAAGGTGCCCGTGGCCGGCGCCGTGATCGTCACGACCCCGCAGGACATCGCGCTCGCCGATGCCCGCAAGGGGCTGAAGATGTTCGAGAAAGTCTCCGTGCCGGTGCTCGGGATCGTCGAGAACATGAGCCTGCACGTGTGCACGAACTGCGGCCACGTCGATCATATCTTCGGGATCGGCGGCGGGGCGCGCATGGCCGAGCAGTACGGCGTGCGGCTGCTCGGGGAGTTGCCGCTCGATGCACGCGTGCGCGAGGAAGCCGACGGCGGCCGCCCGACCGTTGCCGCCGAGCCGGAATCGACCCGCGCGGACGCCTACCTGCAGATGGCGCGGCGCACCGCGGCGGCGCTCTCCCTGCGGCCGCTCGATCGCAGCGGGGTCTTCCCGAAGATCGTGGTCGAAAAGAGCTGAAGTCGCGCACCCGAGCGCGGCAGCGGCCGGGGCAACGGCCGCGACGGGATATTTTTCAAGGTAGTGTCAGCCGATGAGCATCAAATCCGACAACTGGATCCGGCGCATGGCGCGCGAGCACGGCATGATCGAGCCGTTTGCGGCCGAGCAGGTCCGCTACGTCGACGGCCACAAGATCGTCTCCTACGGCACGTCGAGTTACGGCTACGACGTCCGCTGCGCGGATGAGTTCAAGATCTTCACCAACATCAACTCGACCATCGTCGATCCGAAGGCTTTCGACGAGAAGAGTTTCGTGGACCTGAAGTCCGATGTATGCGTGATTCCGCCGAATTCTTTTGCGCTGGCGCGTACGGTGGAGTACTTCCGGATTCCGCGCAGCGTGCTCACCGTGTGTCTCGGAAAATCCACATATGCGCGTTGCGGCATCATCGTGAACGTAACGCCCTTGGAGCCGGAGTGGGAGGGGCACGTGACGCTGGAGTTTTCCAACACCACGCCGCTGCCGGCGAAGATCTACGCCAACGAAGGCGTTGCGCAGATGTTGTTTTTCGAGTCGGACGAGGTGTGCGCGACGTCCTACAAGGATCGGGGTGGCAAGTACCAGGGGCAGAAGGGCGTGACGTTACCGAAGACCTGACGCACGGGGCGCACCTGCCTCAACAGGGTTCGGTGTGTGCACTGCCGGGTGGTGCGCCGAGCCGCGGTCGGTGCAGGACATCTGCTCGCGCCGCGGCTTTCGGGTGGCGAAGAAATCGGTCTTCGCTTTTACCGGTTCGAGGGTGATCGCATGCCCGTTGCGACGACGGATGTCCGGTCGGTCCAGGCCGCACTCAGTGGATCGAGTGGCGCGACGCGGGTGCCGTTGGCGCCCGGTGATTCGTCCTGAGGAATGTCTCGCCGGCCCCGGCTGCGCGCACCGTCGTGCCCCTCCCGCTCGATCCGCGGAATGGGTCGCTATTTTTTCTTGAAGGAGCGGATGTTGAGCGAGAAGAGCACTTCGTTCCCGCGGTGCTGCTCGAGGCGCGCCGGCAGGTAATCGAGCGACGGCGCGAGCCACATGTAGGTCGTGCGCCGCGCGCCCTGATGATGGCTGGTGTAGAGCAGGGTGTGCAGCTCGCCGAGCGGCGTGCGCAGCGTGGCTTCGCCCCGCCGCACGAACTCGAACTGGTTGATCACGTCCGTGTTGAGCATCCAGAAGCTCGCGGGCGGCTTGCCGGCTAGGAACCCGAGCATCAGGGCGATCTGCACCGAGCCCGGATCCTGGGTGCCGGGTTCGAGCTTCAGGTCGATCTGCTTGTGTTTGGCGGTGCCCGTCACCCGGCCGCTCGTCCAGTCGAAATGCACATCCTCGGGTGGACCGCCGCCCTCGGAGCGGAAGCTCAGCGGCTGCACTGCGCCGTTCACCAGCCGGAAGCGGCTCTCCTGGGTGATGTCATGGGGCAGGAACAGGTGGAACAGCCCGCCCGCCCGATCGACCGAGCTGTAGCGGTACTCGTCGGGGCCGGTCTGGGCGAGCGTCAGCGTCGAGCGCCCGGCGGTAATGCCGTGCCAGGCCACCGAGTAGGTGGCGACGAAGGTCGGCGGCTTTATCGCGGCGGGGGCAGCCGGTTCGCTGCCCGCACGCGCCAGCGTCACGGCTGCGAGCAGCGCGAGCGCTGCCGGCAGGATCTGCAGCCGCATCGAGACACTCTTACGCATCGAACTCCTCGATCACCGGCGTGAGCAGCGGCGCGCCGTCGAGCCACGGACGCTCCTCGCGCCACTGAAGCCGTCCCGCGGCGCACCAGCCGATCACCTTCGGGTAGATGATGTGCTCGGTCGCCTGAACGCGCGCTGAGAGGCTCTCCTCGCTCTCCGCGGCCCGCACGGCAATCCTAGACTGCAGCACCCGCGGGCCGCCGTCGAGTTCGGGTGTTACGTAATGCACGGTGGCCCCGTGCGCGAGTTCGCCCGCCTCGAGCACGCGACGGTGGGTATGCAGCCCCGGAAACTTCGGCAGCAGCGAGGGATGGATGTTGAGGATGCGGCCGGCCCGGGCGGTCACGAACGGCCCCGACAGGATGCGCATGAAACCGGCGAGGACGATGAGCTCGGCACCGGCCGCATCGAGCGCCGCCGCGGCCTCCTGTTCGAACTGCAGCCGCTGCGCTGCGCCCGGCCACGGGATCGCGCGCGTCGCCAGCCCCAACCCGCGGGCCGTCTCCAGGCCCGCTGCGGCGGGCTGATCGGAAATGACCAGCGCGACTTCGGCGCCGAGCCGCCCGGCGCGGCATTGCTGCGCGATCGCCACCATGTTCGAACCGCGGCCGGAGATCAAGATCCCGAGCCGCAGTGCACCGCGGGTGCTCACTCGATGACGACGCCGCGCGTGCCGGCGCGGATCTCCCCGATCAGCTGCGCCTGCTCGCCGTGCGCGGCGAGAAACTCGAGCGCGGCGGTCTCGTGCCCGGCCGGCACGATGACCACCATGCCGATGCCGCAGTTGAAAGTGCGGTACATCTCGCCCGCCTCGATCTGCCCTGCGCGCTGCAGCCAGTCGAACACCGGATCGTGCGGCCAGTTGCGCCGCTTCAGCACCGCTTCCAGTCCGTCGGGCAACACGCGCGGGATGTTGTCTGTCAGGCCGCCGCCGGTGATATGGGCCATGGCCCGCAGCGGCACTGCGCGCGCGAGCGCCAGCAGCGGTTTGACATAGATGCGCGTCGGCGCGAGCAGCCGCTCGAAGAGCGGCCGGCCGTCGAGCATGGTGTGCGCGTCGGCACCCGTGGTGGCCACGAGCTTGCGGATCAGCGAGTAGCCGTTGGAGTGCGGCCCCGAGGCGCTGAGGCCGATCACGGCATCGCCGGGGCGGGTGTGGCGGCCGTCGATGATGGCGTCTTTCTCCACCACCCCGACGCAGAACCCAGCCAGATCGTAATCTTCGCCGTGGTACATGCCCGGCATTTCAGCGGTCTCGCCCCCGACCAGGGCGCAGCCCGCCTGCGCGCAGCCCTCGGCGATGCCGCGGACCACCACCTCGGCGACCTCGACGCGCAGTTTTCCGGTGGCGTAGTAATCGAGGAAGAACAGCGGTTCGGCGCCCTGCACCAGTACGTCATTGACGCACATGGCCACCAGATCGATGCCGATGGTGTCGTGCCGGCCGGTGTCGATGGCGAGCCGCAGCTTGGTGCCGACGCCGTCGGTGCCGGACACCAGCACGGGTTTGCGGTAACCGGCCGGGATTTCCACCTGCGCTCCGAACCCGCCGACGCCGGCCAGGACCTCTGGACGGCGCGTGCGCGCAACATGCGGTTTGATGCGTTCGACGAGCTCGTCTCCGGCATCGATGTCGACGCCAGCGTCGCGGTACGTCATGCCGCGCGAGACTTTCGGGTCAGTCATGCAGTGGTCTTTCCGAGGCTGGGGGCTGCCGCCGTGCGGCCGGTTCGCATATGGTATTGTACATTCCGTCCGGCGCCGTGGCGCGGTACAAACACCAGGATCGAAGGCTCGTTCGCATGATCACCGCATCGCGCCGCATAGGGCGCCTGTTGACGCTGCTGAGCTGCGCGGCTCTGCCGGCGGTGTGCCTCGCGAGCCGCGAAGTACCGGTGTTTACCGTCAATACGGCGGCGCAGACGCCCGCCGCGCTGACCCAGGCGCTGCAGGCTGTCCTGGTGCGGGCGACGGGTCATACCGCGGCGGCGCAGGATCCGCAACTCGCGGCGCTCGCGGCCAACGCGGCGCAGTACGTGCAGGGCTATCAGCAGGGACCGACGGGAACGCTGCTGGTCACCTTCCAGGCCCGTCCGCTCGAGCAGGCGATCCGCGCTGCCGGACGTAATCTCTGGAACGCCGATCGTCCCTTCACGCTCGTCGTGCTGAGCCCCCCGCCGGCGCAGACCCAGCAGGCCGAAGACAGTTCCTCGGTGCAGC
>JAKADE010000336.1 GCA_021820785.1 Pseudomonadota bacterium | reverse complement strand
GTTCGGCGGTTTCGACTTCTACCTCGAGGATCGGGCCGGACTCGGCCGCGCGGCGCTCAATGCGGCGGCCGACACGCTCATCGCCAAGGCCAACCACGACCCGTTGCTCTACAACGTGCGCATCAACGGGCTGGCGCCCGAGCCGGAGCTGCGCCTGCACGTCGATCGGGTCCAGGCCGACTCGATGGGCGTCTCGACGCAGCAGGCCTACCAGGCCATCCAGCTGATGCTCGCACCGGTGTTCGCCAACGACTTCATCTACGACGGCCGTGTCGAACAGGTGCTGGTGCAGGCCGCGGCGCCTTACCGCATGGGACCGCGCGATCTGCAGCAGTTCTACGTCGACAGCAGCGCCGGGTCGATGGTGCCGCTGTCGGCCGTCACCCAGACCCGCTGGACGGTCGCGGCCCCGGCACTGACCCGCTACGACGGGTATCCGGCGGTGGAAATCATCGGCTCGGCCGGCCAGGGCTACAGCTCCGGACAGGCGATGAGCGAGATGCAGCGCCTGGTGACGCGCGACCTGCCGCACGGGTTCGGGTACGACTGGGCCGGCCAGTCGCTGCAGGAGAAGTTCTCCGGCGCACAGGCACCCATGCTGTTCGCCCTGTCGATTCTGGTGGTGTACCTGGCGCTCGCGGCACTCTATGAGAGCTGGAGCATCCCCGCGGCGGTACTGCTCGCCATACCGGTGGGCCTGATCGGCAGCGCGCTCGGCGCAACCCTGCACGGCCTCTCGAACGACGTGTTCTTCAAGATCGGTCTGGTCACGATCATCGGCCTGACCGCCAAGAACGCCATCCTGATCGTGGAGTTCGCCGTCGAACTGCAGCGCCAGGGGCACGACCTGCACCACGCCGTGCTCGAGGCAGCGCGGCTG
The DNA here is from genome assembly GCA_021820785.1 of Pseudomonadota bacterium. The sequence continues at coordinate 3,481 of JAKADE010000336.1, read as the reverse complement.
CGCTTCCGGCCGATCGTGATGACCTCGTTCGCGTTCATCCTGGGCGTGTTCCCGATGGTGGTCTCCAGCGGCGCCGGCGCAAACGCCCGCCACGATATCGGCACCTGTGTGGTCGGCGGCATGCTGAGCGCCGTGGTGCTCGGCGTGCTGATCATTCCGCTGTGCTACGTGGCGGTGCGCCGGCTGCTCGGCGACCAGTTGGATGCGCCCGAGCAGCTCGAGGCTATGCCGCCCGGGGAGTCGTGAAACGCCGCCACAGGTAGTACACCGGAATGCCGGACACGATGACCAGGAGCGTCACGCCGGTGTCGCGCGGGTCCGTGACCAGCGCGTTGGCCAGCATCCCGAGTGAGGCGAGCAGGAACACGGCCGGCACGATCGGATAGCCCCAGGTCCGGTACGGGCGCTCGAGGTCCGGCTGGCGCCGGCGCAGCACGTAGACCCCGGCCACGGTGAGCACGTAGAACGGCCACAGGCCGAGCACGAAGCGATCGGCGAGCTGCGCGAAGTCGTTCTGCATCACGTACACGCAGCCGAGCACGGTGGCGATCCAGATCGCCACCGAGGGGCTCTGGAAGCGCGGGGAGACCCGCCCGACACTGCGGAACAACAGGCCGCGATCGCCCATGGCGAAAATCACCCGCGAGCCGGTCATGAGCGAGGCGTGCAGGCCGCTGAAGGTCGAGAGCAACACGACGGCCGCAATCACCACCGCACCGGCGCTGCCGATGAGCGGGATGTGCTGCGCGACCGTGGTCGCCACGAGCGGCGCATGCGCGATCGCCCGGGCGGGCAGCGCGTACAGGAAGCCGAGATTGACCACCAGGTAGACCAGCATCACGCAGCAGGTTCCGATGATCAGCGCGAGCGGCAGCGTACGCTGTGGATTGGCCACCTCCCCGCCCATGAAGGACACGTCGGCCCAGCCATCGTAGGTCCACATCACCGGCACCAGCGCGGTGGCGATCAGCGACAGATGCGCCCCGCCGTGCCAGAGGACCCGGGGTGCATGACCGGCGGTTCCACCGGACACCGCGCTGAAAGCGAGCAGACCGAGCACCAGCAGCGCGGCGAATTTGGCGGCCGTGGCCGGCGCAAGCACCGCGACGGCACGCTTCACACCGATGTAATTGATGATGCCCACGGTGAGAATCGTGCCGGCGGCAACCCAGTGCACCTGCTCGGGCGTGAACGGAATGAAGTAGCCGAGGTACTCGGCGAAGATGGTCGAGGTCGCCCCGAGCGCCGAGGCGCGGATGACGGCGAGTTCCGTCCAGCCGAACAGGAACGCCGGGAGCGGACCGTAGGCCTCCAGGAGGTAGGCGAAGATTCCGCCGGACCGGGGCATGGCCGCAGCGAGCTCCGCCACGGAGAGCGCGCCGGCGAGCGCCACCAGACCGCCGAGCGTCCAGCACAGCATGGCCGGCCCGGGCGAGTGCAAGAGACCAGCGACCGTCGCCGGGACGCGGAAGATGCCGCTGCCGACGGTGACCCCGACCAGCACGACCACGGCGCTCCAGAGGCCCACCGTGCGCGGCATGCGCTCGCCCCATTGATCGGCGACGACGGATTGATCTTCACCGAGCGGTGGCGCCACGAGCTTCCTCCGGTCAATTTCCTGAGGATAGCAAACGCCCCCCGGCGCGCGCCTCAGTAATGCCGCGCGAGCGCCTCGATGTCGGAACGTTCGGCGCCGATCGCCTGGTACAGCGGCACGTGCCGCCAGCGCGGGCCGCCGTTGACGATCGCCGCGAAGGCGATCCAACCGCCGTGCTCGGTGCGCAGGTAGCCGGCCACGCCGCACACCGAGCGCGGATCATTCAGCGTGCCGGTCTTCAGCGCCACGCGGTTCAGCCAATCGGCATTGCCCTGGCGCAGGAAGAGGAACGGCGCATCGTGCGGGGCGACCAGCCCGGCATAGAAGGCACCGAATCGGCGCGTATCGTGGTACTCGTGACTGAGCAGCTGGACCAGGTCGTGCGCCGAGAGCCGGTTGCCGGTGGTCAGGCCGCTGCCGCTGAACAGCGGCGGCGGGCCCGGATCGGGCGGGTCGCCATACTCGGTGCCCGCCACGAAGTTCTCCAGCAGCTTGCTGGCCGAGGCAAGCGTCTCGCGCGGCTGCGTGATCGCGCCCATGTCGAGCGTGAGCACATCGGCGATGTAGTTATTGGAGTACTGCAGCATCCGCCACAGCTGCTCGCGCACCATCAGCCCGTCGACCCGTGCCAGCAGGTGCACCTGGGCCGGCAGGGGCTCGAAGCGCACCTGCACCGGCCCGGTGATCCGTACGCCGATTTCCCGCAACGCTTCTTTCAATAGCAGGCCCGTGCCGCGTGCCGGATCGGACATGGCCCGGTACAGGCGCTGTCCGCGTCCCATGGGCACATTCCCGCCGACCGCCAGTGTGTCCTCGCCGTTCTCGGTGCGCCGTTCGACCCAAAATGTCTGGCGTGCGCGCGACCCGACAGTGCGAATCGTGCCTGTGACCGGAATCGGCAGGTGCGTCACCCCACAGCCCTCGACGCGGGCGGCGAGCCCGGGACGCCTGGGCACGACCCGCACGCACCACGTGCCGAAATCGACACCGATGGCCGACAGCGGTGCGTTATAGGCATTGTCACTGCGCAGGAGCGCCGCGCAGCGGTCGCGGTTGCCGCAGGCCACCGTACCGAACGGTAGCGGATCGACGATGAGCGAACCGGCCACTTCCTGCAGTCCGGCGCCGCGCGCCTCGGCGGCGAGTTCCCAGAGCGCACGGTCATCGAGCGACGGATCGCCGGCGCCAGCGAGCACCAGATTGCCGTGCAGCACGCCGGCGTGCAGCGGCTGCATCGCCAGCAGCCGGGTCTGGAACTGCTCGTTCGGCGGCCATTCCTGCAGGGCCGCAGCCGCGGTCGCCAGCTTGGTGAGCGAGGCAGGCGTCAAGCGCTGGTCCGGGTCGAGCTGCTCGATGACCCGACCGGTGCGCAGATCGACGGCCAGCGCGGTGACCCGCGCTCCTTGGCGCTGCAGGCGCGCCAGGGCGCCCCACTCGGCGCGCGCCGGCAGGGCCGCCAGCAGTGAAAGCACAGCGAACCAATAACTGAGGATTCGAAAACGCATGGACGGGATTCTAGCGCCGAGCCTGGCACGTGCGCTGCGCAGTTTCAGTCCACCCGGCGCGCACCCCCGCGCTCAGCGGTCACTCGCCGCACTCGCGGGACACCCTAATCCGACGTGCCTCGCGCCCCGGCCGCAAGGCGACTCCTGACCAGCTCACCTCGAACCGCGCCGAAATCCTGCGGGGGATCGTCTCGTTACTCTGTGGATTTGTCCAGTCAGCAGGTCCAAGATCCCGACGGCCTGCACCGCACGACACCTTCCTCCGCCGCTCGCTACGGGCCATCCGCCGGGCGAACCGAACCAGCACTCCTCGTGAGGTGCGTCGCACACCAAACCGCAAACCTCACTTCTCGCGCGGGCTGCTGCGCGACTCGCTTGC
>JAKADE010000335.1 GCA_021820785.1 Pseudomonadota bacterium | reverse complement strand
GCCTCCAACAATTACATCAGTGCCGTGGGGCGCACCCGCTCGACCAATATCGCGCGCCCCATCCGTGCCGACACGATCCTGCACAACGCCAGCGAATTCCGCAATCTCGTCGTTGCGCACTCCGGCAATACGCTGGTGCGTCTGAAGGATGTGGCTAAGGTCAAGCTGGGTGGACAGAGCTACAACCAGGCCGTTTTCTACAACGGAAAGCCGGCGGTATTCATCGGAGTCTTCGCCACACCGAATGCCAACAGTCTGTCGGTGGCGAAGGGTGTGCATCATGCGTTTGCACAACTGAAGCGATCGCTGCCTCCGGGCATCGAGGCGGCCATCCCGTACGATGGCAGCGTTTTCATCCAGAAGTCGATTCACGAGGTCATGACGACCATTGCGATTACGCTCGCCGTGGTCGTCATCGTGATCTTCCTGTTTCTCGGCTCGCTGCGTTCGCTGCTCATTCCGGCCGTGGCGATTCCCCTGGCGATCGTGGGCGGCGGTATTTTCATGATCGCCTTCGGGTACACGATCAACCTCATCACGTTGTTGGCGGTAGTGCTGGCAATCGGATTGGTCGTGGACGACGCCATCATCATCGTCGAGAATATTCATCGGCACATGGAAGAGGGGATGAGCGGATTCGATGCAGCGATTCTCGGGGCGCGCGAGCTTGGCAGCCCGATCATCGTGATGTCGACCACGCTCGCCGCCGTGTTCGCGCCCATTGCGTTGACGGGCGGATTGACCGGCAGCCTGTTCTCGGAGTTCGCGTTCACGCTCGTATTCACGGTGGCGGTTTCAGCCGTGATTGCGCTCACGCTCTCGCCAATGCTCTCGTCCAAAGTGCTGCGTCCGTCGCCGTCGCATGGCTTCGCGCATGCGCTAGATGTCGGCTATGAGCATCTGCGCCACGCGTACGATCGCTCGCTCGCGGCGGTACTCAAGTACCGTTCGGCCGCCCTCGTGGTCTCGGCGGCGGTTCTGGTGTCGATCCCCGTGCTGTTCTTCGGTACGCCGAGTGAACTCGCGCCTACGGAAGATCAGGGCCTGATCCTCGTCTCGGCGACCGGACCAGCAACGGCGACGCTGCACTATCTGACCCACTATTCCCGGCAGATCGCGCAGATTTTCAGGAGCTTTCCAGAGACCAAGCAGATCTTCCAGATCGATGGTGTGTCTCTCAGCGGAGCCACAAATAATGCCCTGATCAGCGGCATGAAACTCAAGCCCTGGAGCGAGCGGTCCAAGACGCAGATGGCACTGATGCCCGCGGTCCAGCAACGGCTGAATCAGCTGACCGGCGTGCAGGCGGCCGCTTTCGCGAAGCCGACGCTGCCTGGTTCCGCCGGCGGCTTCCCGGTGCAGTTCGTCATCACCTCGAGCAGCCGCTTCGGCAACATCGATCAGGTGGCGAACGAGCTCATCGGCAAGGCGATGCAGAGCGGACGATTCGCGTTCCTGACCAAGGATCTGCGCTACGACTCGCCGGGAGTCGTGCTGCACGTCAATCGGAATCTCGCTGGCGATCTCGGCATCAATATGGCCACCATCGCCGATAATCTCGAGCCTCTGCTCGGCGGCAACTATGTCAATCGATTTGACATGTCCGGGCACAGCTACAAGGTCATCCCGCAGGTCTCGGACCGCTTCCGTGCCAATCCGTCGATGCTGCGGGATTACTACATCCACAGCGGTACGGGGGCGCTGATTCCGCTCTCGACGCTGATGACCGTGCACACGAAGGTGCAGCCGGAATTCCTGCCGCAGTTCCAGCAGCTGAATTCCGCGACGATCCAGGGCGTCATGGCCCCTGGTGTGACGCTGGGGCAGGCGCTGACGTATCTGAAGAATGAGGCGAAGAAGATCCTTCCGCCCGGGTTCGGCATCAATTATGCCAGCGAATCGCGGCAGTACATCCAGCAGGGCCACGCGATCATCATCAGTTTTGCACTCTCCGTGGTGCTGGTGTACCTGCTGCTCGCCATGCAGTTCGAGAGCTTCCGCGATCCCCTGATCGTTCTGGTGACGCTCCCTATGGCAATCACGGGTGCCCTGGTCTTCCTGTACCTCGGCGCTGCGACGATCAATATCTACACGGAAGTCGGATTAATCACGCTCATTGGATTGATCACGAAGCAGGGCATCCTGATCGTACAATTCGCCAACGTGATCCAGGAAACCGAGGGACTGGACCGGCGCGCGGCGGTGGAGAAGGCCTCGAGCATCCGTCTTCGTCCGATTCTGATGACGACCGGCGCAATGGTGTTCGGTGCTCTGCCCCTCGTCTTTGCGACCGGTCCGGGCGCGGTAAGTCGCTTCGATATGGGTCTGGTTATTGCCGCAGGCCTCGCCATCGGTGCATTGTTCTCGCTCTATGTGGTGCCTGTGGTGTACACCTATCTGGCGCGGGACCGACGCACCGGGGTCGCTGCGGAGGCGAAGTCTTGAGGATCATGAGGACGCCGGCGTGGCAGGGAAACCGTTTGCGCGATTGAATGCCCGGGGCGCCAGGGTGACGGCTCGATTCGTCCTCCGGGGTCGCATACCGACGCATGAAGGGTGCGCCCGGTTGCGCTTTACCGAGGATGGCAAGAGAGGCGTGGGGCAGGGCAGCGGAACGTTCATCGGGGAAGCTGCTCGCTGTGCCTAAATCGTCTAAGGCCCCGGGGATCGGTGCGCTTCTCGGTGAAACCGGCCGAGCGTGGCGTTATCGGCTCGATCAGCGGCTGAAGCCGCTCGGATTGAGCCAGGCGAAATGGATCACGCTGCTGAAGCTCTCCTGCGCCGAGGAAGGCATGACCCAGACGGAGCTTGCTGATCGGCTGGGCGTCGAAGGTCCCACGCTCGCCAGGCTGCTCGATCGAATGGCGGCCGATGGCTGGATCGAGCGGCGCGAATCAGACGAAGACCGGCGTAGCAAGACCGTGCATCTGCGTCCCAAGGCCTGCGGGCTCCTCGAGCAGATCACGGCCGTGGCGATGCAACTGAACGCTGATCTTCTGGAAGGCGTGCCGGCGAGCGATCTTCGCTGCTGCATTGAAGTCTTGCAACGAATCAAAGAGCGAGCGCTCAGTCTCGACAGTGCAACGGAAGCGGACGAAGCGTTGTCAGGGAGCAGAACCGCAAAGAGTCCGCGAGGTAGCGCCCGCCCGCATCTGCAGCGGATGAAGAAATAGCCTTCGCGGCGCAAATGCCGGCGATGCCGTCCCGGGCGAGCTCTTCCAGGACTACGTCGATATAAGCCCGGCGGTAATATTGATCGCAAAGCCGATGATCGCCACATTGAACGCGAACGAGATGATCTCCTGAATGATCACCACGCGTCGGATGCTGGTCTGTGTCGTCGACACATCCGCGGTCTGGTTCGCTGCGGCGATCGTGATGGCGAAGTAGGCGAAATCCCAGAACGTAGGCATTTCAGTTTTGGGAAAGATAAGCGGCCGGTCATTCGGCGGAGCGCTATAAAATAGGTCGGCATAATGCGTCGTGAACATGGTCGGCACGAGCAGCCATGAATCGACCAGCGTCACTGCGGCGAGCGCCACTCGCCAGATACGAATGCGATGCGGTACGTGATGCAGCGTTGCAAGAGGCTCGAGGATGGCCAGGACACTCAGGAGTGCGGCGAAGATCACGACCACCAGGATGACAGGCCCGGAAGGATCTTCTTCCATGTACCGCGATTGAATTTGTTCGGCGGTGAGGCGAGTCATCCACAGGTAAATCGCGAGCAGGAAGAGGGTGACTCCGCTGTCCCAGCTGACGAGAAGACGGCTGATGAACGTCCAACTCGCGGGGAGGGAAAAGAACGTAACAACACCGCAGGTCAAAGCGGACCAGAACCTCAAATGCTGTCGTAGAAATTTGATCGGCGGATCTCCGCGGCTAGCTGCGCACCCCTACGATACCGTTAGCACTCGCACCAGGCAATTGGCGCAGTCGCCGGCAATTGCCGAGCCACCTGGACGGGCCAGCTGCGGCATTTTCCGACGGGAAGATTGACCGATTGATGGGCACACGTTCAACCCCAGGGCAGCCGGAATGACGCTCGGACGGTCCGAGAGAGCCTGCACCGCGGGGCGGGGCCAGGCCGATGTGTTCCTCGTGCTCTCTTTGGCTTCGTGAATGGGCCTAGGGAGATTTCGCGCTACACGCTGGGGTGTCAGCAGAGTGCATCCCTCGAATTGAAGTGGCCGTCAAGATCTATGGATGGTGTTTTGAGTCGTCAGCAGACTCGATCAGCAGGAAACGCGTGGCGCTCCAGAATTCGAGCGCGGAAGTGCTAATCAGAGTTCCGGTCCATGTGCGCGCCGCGGTTCGGAAACGTGGTTCGTCGATCCCTTTGAAGGGATGCGCCACAATCAGCGCC
>JAKADE010000334.1 GCA_021820785.1 Pseudomonadota bacterium | reverse complement strand
CGAGCTCTATCAGGGACTGCTCAAGCGCAACGCGAACGGGACCACCAACTACGACAACCAGGCCAATGAGCTGCTGGCAGGGCATCTGCGCGGCCATCTGATGCTCACCTACGGCACGCTTGATGACAACGTGCCGCCGGAGAGCACCCAGATCGTGGTCGAGGCGCTCATCAAGGCGAACCGGCCGTTCAACATGATCGCCATTCCTAACGTGCGACACGGCTACGGCTATGCGACGCCGTACATCACGCTGCGCCGCTGGGATTACTTCGTGCGTTACCTGGCCGGCAACACGCCGCCGAAACATTTCGCACTGAAGCCCTGGCCCTGGCGCTGACCCCCACCTCTCACGGGGCGCCAGCCGCCGCCGCAAGCAACTCCTCGAGCGGCTTGCCGGCGGCGCGCTGCGCGGCGAGCTGCGCAGCGTCCCACACCTGGCGGATCCGCCCCTCGAGCAGCAGCGCGACGCGGTCGGCGTAGCGTTCGGCGATCTCCAGTGCATGGGTGGCGAGCAGCACCGCCGCGCGCCGTTCGTCCACCAGGCGCCGCAGGTGATGCTTCAGGATCGCTGCACTGGAGGGATCGAGCCCGTTGAACGCCTCATCGAGCACGATCAGGCGCGGAGCGCCGATCAGGGCCAGCAGGACCGCCAGCTTCTGGCGCATGCCGAGCGAATACGTATCCACATACCGCTCGAGCTGCCCGCTCAGCGCCAGTGCCTCGGCCAGCTCGAGCACACCGCGGTCGATCTCCTTGAGCCCCTTGGCCGCCGCGTAGACCTGCAGGCACTGCCGGCCGGTGAGCAGTCCCGGCAGACGCTCGGGCGCGCACCCATAGCCGAGCGTCCGCTTCGCCGCTGCCCCATCGTCGAGCGATACACCGGACAATTCGATGCGTCCACTGCGCGGGGGCAGCAGCCCGGCAGCCGCATACAGCAGCGTTGACTTACCGCTGCCGTTCGGACCGAGCACGACGCACCATTCGCCGATCGCGATCTGCAGGTTGACATCGCGCAGCACCGGCTGTGCATCGTAGCCGGCCGTGAGCCCGCGCATGCACAGCACCGGCGGGACGGACTGTGCTTCGATGCCGCTCATCGTCCCCACCGCTGCAGCGTCGAGGCCGCGCTCGCGCCGCTGCGCAGTGCGAGCAGCGAGCCTGCCGCCGCCAGTACCAGCACCATCGCGAGCCAGCCCGTCACGATCAGTCCCACGAGGCGCAGATCGGACGCGGTGCGCGTCACTGCGGCGATCGCCAGGAGCAGCGCGGCAGCGAGCAGCTGTGCACCCAATACCCGATGCGCCAGTGCCCAGGTGAAGCGCAACGCACCCGGCGCGGCGGGCGCGAGCCAGCGGGCGGCACTGAAGGCGGTGCGCAGCATCGCGCGCGTGAGATTGACCAGATGCAAAGCAATCAGCCAGGCAGCCGCGGCGGCGAGCACCGTGCCGCCCGACACGCCCATCGGCACCACAAGCAGCAGCAGGATCAGACTGCGGGCGCGGATCGCCGGGCGATCGCGAAATCGTGCTTCCGCGACCGGCCAGACACCGAGCGGCAGCAGCGTCGCACGTCTCGGTGCGCCGCGTGCGGGCCGCGCCGAGGCGTAATGCGAGCGCGGCGGGACGTAGGCACGATGTCTGCCGCGCCTCCCCGGGCGCGCGTTGGCGAACATGAAGGCTGCGCCAAGCCCTGCGCCGAGGGCGCTGCCTGCCGCGATGCAGCCAATCAACTTCAGCGCAATCCATGCAGGCCACTGACCGGCAAGCGAAAGAACGGCGAGCAGCGCCGCGGCGAGCAGCAGTACGGCGAGCGGTCCGGCGCTCGCGCGCAACGCGATCGGCAGGTCGCGGGGCAAGGCGGCGAGCCAGTCGCGGTGGCGGTTGTTCATCAGACGTCCGCCGCGGCGCAGCGTGAGAATCGCCGCGAGCATCGCGCTCAGTGTCACCACGAATCGGGGTGAGAGCGCCGAGAGAGCCATGAGGTATTCGACGGCGCGGATTCGACCCAACAGGCCGAGCGCGAGGAACCCCAGGGTGAGCGCAGCGGCAGCGCGCGGCCAACGGCGCCAGAGAGCACGCCACTGCAACCACGCGACCGCAACTGAAGGCAGGCGGGTGGTTCGAAGCGCCGGACGATCGTCCATCGGCACCATCCCCTTGAGTGAACTGCGCACAGGATACGCTGCACGTGCTACGGGTGCTGCCGGCGCGCCACGTCGATGATCGCACTCTCGTTGATACCGGCGGGCGTGGACGCGGCAAGTTGTCCGAACCAGCGTGCAGCGAGCGCACCGAACGGTGCGCCGACACCGAGCTTGTGCGCCAGTGCCAGCGCGTATTCGACGTCCTTCAAGCGCAGTTGCGGCGTGAAGTGCACCGGCTCGGCGTGTTGATTCTCGGCCATCCGGCGCGTGTTGCGGATCACCTGCGGACTGGCGGCCTGCCCGCTGCCGAGCGCCTGTGCGAGCTGCACCGGGTCGAGGCCCGCGCGCTCCCCGAACGCCATCGCCTCGGCGGCCGAGGCGATCTGAACCGCGCCGAGCAGATTCACCAGCAGCTTGTAGGCGGTACCGGCGCCGACCGGTCCGAAATGGATGATCGAGCGGGCCAGCGCGTCGAGCAACGGCCGGGCTGCCTCGAGATCGGCTCGGTGCGCGCCGACGAGGAGCGTCAACGCACCGCCGGCCGCCTGCTCGGGCAGACCCGTCACCGGGGCATCGAGATACCGCACATCGACCGCGGCGGCGCGCGCGCTCAACTCCAGCACCCAATCGTGCGAGAGCGTCGAGCACTCGATGAGCATCGCCCCGCTCGGCAGCGCACCGAGTGCACCGTCGGCTCCGAGCCAGAGCGCGCGTGAGGCCGCATCGTCGGCCACCATGGAAAACGCTGCGGCCGCACCCATGCAGGCCTCGCGGGGCGTCGCGCAGCGGCGCGCCCCGGCCGCGACCAGCGCATCGGCGCGCGAGGCCGTGCGATTGAACACGCGCAGCTCGACCCCGGTGCTGCGCAGCCTGCCTGCCATGGCGAGGCCCATGCGGCCGAGCCCGAGGAACGCCACCGTCACCATAGGCTCTTCACCTCACTGTGCCGCATCTCCGCGCCCGTCCCGTTCAGCTGCGCTGGCGGAGCGCTTCGAACCGGGCGAGCGCGCGCTTGCGTGCCTCGTCGTGTTCGACGATGGGCCGCGGGTAGGTCTCTCCGAGCCGCACGCCCGCCTCGGCCAGCTCGAGCGGCCTGGCGTTCCAGGGCGCGTGGATCGCCGGGGCCGGCAACGCGCGCAGTTCGGGCAGCCAGCGGCGCAGGTATTCGCCCTCGGGATCGAATCGCTCGCTCTGCGCAACCGGGTTGAAGATGCGAAAGTACGGTGCGGCATCGACCCCGCATCCGCTGACCCACTGCCAGTTGAGCGCGTTGCTCGCGCGGTCCGCATCGAGGAGCGTGTCCCAGAACCACGCCTCGCCGCGTTGCCAGGGCACGAGCAGATCTTTCACCAGGAAGGAGCCGACGATCATGCGCACGCGGTTGTGCATCCAGCCGGTGTGCCAGAGCTGACGCATGCCGGCATCGACGATGGGATAGCCGGTGCGCCCCCGGCACCAGGCCTCGAACCCCGCAGCATCCTCGCGCCAGCCGAACGCCTCGAACTCCTGGCGCAGCGGGCGCAGCGGCAGACTCGGAAAATGGTGCAGGGTATAGCGCGCGAACTCCCGCCAGCCGAGCTCGCGCAGAAAGCCGTTGCCCACCAGTTCGGCCCGCCCGCCGCCCGGAGCATTGAGCAGCGCATGCCAGATCTGCCGGGCGCTGATCTCCCCGAAACACAGATGCGGTGAGAGCCGCGAGGTCCCCTCGACCGAGGGCACGTCGCGGGCCGTGCGGTAGCTGTCGAACTGCCGGCCGAGGAACTCGCGCAGCCGCAGCCGCGCCCCCTTCTCCCCCGGAGTCCACACCGGCGCAAAACCACTGTCCCACCCCAAACCCGGCAGCAGGCCCCAGTCCTCGAGTCGTTCGCTGCGCGGTGCGCTCGCACCGCCGGCGAGCTTGCGCGGCATCGGCAGCGGCGGCGCGACCTCCATCGTGCTCAAGCGGTTCCAGAACGCGGTGAACACCTTGAACGGCCCGCCGCTGCCGGTCCGCAGAGCACCCGGCTCGGCGAGCATCGCCCCGGGCAATGACTCGAGCGCCGCGCCGCAGCGGCGCAGCGGTTCGGTCAGCGTCTCATCGCGTGCATCAAGGAGCGGATCATAGGTCCGGTTGCAGCACACGCGTGTCGCGCCACTTTCGGCAATCACCTCGCGCAGGACCGTGTCGCTCGCGCCGCGGCGCAGGCACAGCGTCAATCCGTGGGGCGCGTCGCGAGAGAGCGTGCGCAGTGCCG
>JAKADE010000333.1 GCA_021820785.1 Pseudomonadota bacterium | reverse complement strand
GCTGCTCACCGATAACCGCATTTGGAAGCAGCGCACGGTCAACATCGGGGTGGTGCCGCCTGAGCGGGCGCTGCAACTGGGCTTCTCCGGTCCGATGCTGCGCGGTTCGGGCGTGGTGTGGGACCTGCGCAAGAAGCAGCCCTACGAAGTGTACGACCGGATGGACTTCGACATCCCCGTCGGCACCAATGGCGATTGCTACGACCGCTATCTGGTGCGCGTCGAGGAGCTGCGCCAGTCGACGCGCATCATCCGCCAGTGCGTCGAGTGGCTGCGCCACAATCCCGGTCCGGTGATGATCGACGACCGCAAGGTGCGCCCACCGAGCCGCGAGCACATGAAGGGCGACATGGAATCGCTCATTCACCACTTCAAGTTCTTCACCGAAGGCTACGAAGTGCCGGCCGGGGAGACCTATGCCGCGGTCGAGGCACCGAAGGGCGAATTCGGCATCTATCTGGTGTCCGACGGCGCCAACAAGCCGTACCGCCTCAAGTGCCGTGCACCGGGCTTCGCGCATCTGGCGGCGCTCGAGGAGATGGTGCGTGGCCACATGCTGGCCGACGTGGTGGCGGTGATCGGAACTCAGGACATCGTGTTCGGGGAAGTCGACCGTTGAGCAACGATAAGCACACGACGCCGGCAGCCGGCGACACCGGGCTGCTCTCGGAGCAGACCCGAGCACACATCGATCACTGGGTGGCGAAGTTCCCGCCGGGGCGGCAGCGCTCGGCGTGCATCGCTGCCCTGCGCGCCGCGCAGGAGCAGAATCACGGCCACCTCACCAAGGCGCTGATGGACGCGGTGGCCGCGTACCTGAAGCTGCCCGCCATCCAGGTGTACGAGGTGGCGAGCTTCTACTCGATGCTCGAGACCCATCCGTGCGGCCGGCACCACGTGAGCATCTGCACGAACGTCTCGTGCATGCTCAACGGGGCCGACGAGCTGGTCGCGCATGCCGAGCGCAAGCTCGGCATCAAGCTCGATGAGAGCACGCCCGACGGGCGGATCTTCCTGAAGGACGAGCACGAGTGCCTCGCGGCCTGCACCGGCGCGCCCATGATGATGGTGGATCACGTCTTCCACGAGCATCTCACGCCCGAGAAGCTCGATCAGATCCTCGACGAGTTGAAGTAGTCCCATGCCCATCAGCCCCGACAAGATGAATCTGGTGGTGTTCGAGCCGCTCGCGCTCGAGCGTTCGTGGACACTGGAAACCTACCGCAAGATCGGCGGGTACTCGGTGTGGGAGAAGATCCTCGCCGAGAAACCTCCGCGCGAGCAGATCATCGATGCGTTGAAGGCCTCGGGCCTGCGCGGGCGCGGCGGCGCCGGCTTCCCGACCGGCACGAAGTGGAGCTTCATGCCCCGCAACTCGGACGTGCAGAAGTACATGGTCTGCAACTCCGATGAGAGCGAGCCGGGAACCTGCCACGACCGCGACATCCTGCGCTACAACCCGCATGCGCTCATCGAGGGCATGGCGATCGGCTGCTACGCGACCAACTCCACGGTCGGCTACAACTACATCCGCGGGGAGTTCCTCGGCGAGCCCGTGCCGCGCTTCGAGGCGGCACTGCAGGAGGCGTACGCCGCGGGGCTGCTCGGCAAGAACGTGCGCGGCAGCGGCATCGACTGCGACATTCACACCTTCGTCGGCGCCGGTGCATACATCTGCGGCGAGGAGACGGCGCTGCTCGAGTCGCTCGAGGGCAAGCCCGGCCGGCCGCGCTTCAAGCCGCCGTTCCCGGCCAACTTCGGCCTGTACGGCAAGCCGACCACCATCAACAACACCCAGAGCTACGCCTCGGTGCCCACCATTTTGCGCAAGGGCGCCAAATGGTTCGCCGATCTCGGCCCGGCGAACTCCGGCGGCACGGTGATCTTTTCGGTCTCCGGCCACGTCGAGCGCGCGGGGAACTTCGAGCTGCCGCTCGGCGTGCCGTTTGCGGACCTGCTGGCGCTCGCCGGCGGCGTGCGCGGCGGACGTAAGCTGAAGGCCGTCATTCCGGGCGGCTCCTCGGTGCCGGTGGTGCCCGGGGACGTGATGCTCAAGACGAACATGGATTACGACGCGCTGCGCGCGGCGGGTTCCGCGGTCGGCTCCGCGGCGGTCATCGTCATGGACGAGACCACCTGCATGGTGCGCGTGCTCGAGCGCATCTCGCGGTTCTACATGGCCGAGTCCTGCGGCCAGTGCACGCCGTGCCGCGAGGGCACCGGCTGGATGAACCGGATCGTCAAGCGCATCCTCGCCGGCCAGGCGCGCCGGGAGGAGCTCGACCTGCTCGTCGATGTGGCCAACCGCATCGAGGGGCACACCATCTGCGCGCTCGGCGACGCGGCCGCCTGGCCGGTGCAGAGCTTCCTGAAGCATTATCGCCACGAGTTCGAGTACATGATCGATCACGGCGGACGCAGCATGGTCGCGGATCAGCTCGGGGCACGGGCGGCATAACATGGCAGAAGAATTCGTCAACATCGAGATCAACGGACAGCCCGTCAAGGCCCGCAAGGGCGCGATGATCATCCAGGTCACCGACGCCAACGGGGCATACGTGCCGCGCTTCTGCTACCACGAGAAGCTCGCGGTGGCGGCCAACTGCCGCATGTGCCTGGTGGAAGTCGAGAAGGCCCCGAAGCCGCTCCCGGCCTGTGCCACGCCCGTGATGGAGGGCATGAAGGTCTTCACCCGCTCGCCGAAGGCGATCGCCGCGCAGCGCGCGGTGATGGAGTTCCTGCTCATCAACCACCCGCTCGACTGTCCGATCTGCGACCAGGGCGGGGAGTGCGAGCTGCAGGATCTGGCGGTCGGCTTCGGGCGCGATTATTCGCGCTACAACGAGCGCAAGCGCTCCGTGCCGGACGAGGATCTCGGTCCGCTGATCGCCACCGACATGACCCGCTGCATCCACTGCACGCGCTGCATCCGCTTCACCGAGCAGATCGGCGGCATCCAGGAGCTCGGGATGGTCGGACGCGGCGAGAACATGAAGGTGCGCCGCTACATCGAGAGCACCGTCAATCACGAGCTGTCCGGCAACGTCATCGACCTGTGCCCGGTGGGCGCGCTCGTTTCCAAGCCGTACCGCTTCAGCGCGCGCGCCTGGGAGATGACGGCAGTGCCGCTGGTCTCCCCGCACGACGGCGTCGGCAGCAATCTCTACGGCCACGTGCTGCGCGGCCGCCTGATGCGCGTCGTGCCGCGCGAGAACGAGGCGATCAACGAGATCTGGCTCGCCGATCGCGACCGCTTCAGCTACGAGGGCGTCTACAGCCCCGAGCGCCTGCAGCGCCCCATGGTGCGCGAGAACGGCGAGTGGGTGGAGACGGACTGGGAGAGCGCGCTCGCCAAGGCAGCCGAAGGTCTGCGTCAGCGGGCCGGCTCGCTCGGCGTGCTGGCCAGCCCCTCGAGCACCCTCGAGGAGCTGTATCTGGCCGGCCGCATCGCCCGCGGACTCGGCAGCGCCAACATCGACAGCCGGCTGCGCCAGCGCGACGTGCGTGACCAGGCGAACGATCCGCTGTATCCGAATCTCGGCATGCGCATCGCCGACATCGATGCGCTCGAGGGACTGCTCGTCGTCGGCTCGAACCTGCGCCGCGAGGTGCCGATCCTGGCGCACCGCGTGCGCAAGGCGGCAGAGCGCGGCGCCAAGGTGGCGCTGATCAATCCGGCCCGCTTCCCGTATTACTTCCCGCTGGCCGCCGAGCTCGAGTCGGCGCCGGATACGCTGGTGAGCGACCTGGCGGCAGTCCTGGCCGCGGCGCTCGAGACGGCCGGCATGGCTGCGCCGGCGCATCTGGCCCAGGCCGTGGCGGGCGCAACGGTCGGCGCGACGCATCGCGCCGCGGCCGCCGCGCTGGCGCACGGCGAGAAGCGTGCGCTCTGGCTGGGCGCCCTGGCCCTGCGGCATCCGCGCTTCGCCGACCTGCGGGCGCTTGCGGCCGCGATCGCCCGGACCACGGGAGCGTCGTTCGGCGTGCTCGCCGAGGGCGCGAATGCCGCCGGTGCGCATCTCGCCGGCGCAGTGCCGCACCGTGCCGCCGGCGGCAAGCCGGTGACGAACGTCGGACTCAGTGCCGCGCAGATGCTCACCCAGACGCTCTCGGCCTACCTGCTGGTGGGGACCGAGCCGTGGCTGGATGCTCCGGGGAGCGCCGCGGAGCGCACCCTCGAGGCCGCCCAGTTCGTGGTGGCCGTCACGCCGTTCGCGAGCGAGACGCTGCGCCGCGTGGCCCATGTGCTGCTGCCGGCCGGAACATTTGCCGAGACCTCCGGCACCTACGTCAATCTCGAGGGACTGTGGCAGAGCCAGACGGGCGCCGCCCAGCCGGTCGGGGAGGCCCGTCCGGGCTGGAAGGTGCTGCGCGTGCTCGGCAACCTGC
>JAKADE010000332.1 GCA_021820785.1 Pseudomonadota bacterium | reverse complement strand
GAGTCGCAGCAGGATGGCGAGGCCGGCCGCGGCCGAGTATTCCACGCCGCCGGCGCTGCGCCCGAATGTGCGGCACTTGTTGCGGATCCGCCGCGCAATGGTACCGTCCGCGAGCAGACGCTGGTGCAGCTCGCGATAACCGTCGATGAGCTCCGCGCCGGTCATGTTCAGCGGCACGACGTTGGTGTCGAGCTTGGTGTTGTCTCCGCCACTGTCGGTCTCGCGCAGACGACCGGCATTGCGCAGGCGCTCATACAGCGGGGTGCGCGGCATGGCATGCAACAGACCTATCATCGCCGTCTGGATACCGGAGCGGACGATGAATTGGTACTGGCGCTCGAAAGTCGACGGTGTGTCATTGTCGAATCCGACGATGAATCCCGCCATGACTTCGATGCCGTGGCGATGGATTCGGTGCACGGCTGCGAGCACGTCGGTGCGCATGTTCTGCACTTTGCGCATCTCTCGCAGGCTCGCCTCATCCGGAGACTCGATGCCGATGAACGTCCAGCGGAATCCCGCGGCCTGCATCAGCTGCATCAGATCCCGGTCCTCCGCCAGATTCAGCGACGTCTCGGTGCCGAAGCTGAAGGTGTAATCGTGGCGGCGCTGGTATTCGATCAGGAAGTGCAGCAGCCGCTTGGCGACCGCTCGGTTGCCGATCAGGTTGTCGTCGACGAAGAATATTTTGCGCACGCCCAGCGCGCGCAATACGTCGAGTTCGCGACCAATCTGCTCGACGCTCTTCTGCCTCGGCTTGCGCCCGAACATGACGATGATGTCGCAGAACTCGCACAAATAGGGGCAACCGCGCGAAAATTGCATGGTGGCCGTCGTGTACCGCTCGAGGCGCAGCAGGTCGAAGCGCGGGACCGGGGAGTCCTCGAGGTCGACGACGCCTTCCTCTCGATACAGCGGGCGGGCCGCGCCGGCCTCGTAGTCCGTGCAGAAGCGCGGCCAGATCTGTTCAGCTTCCCCGCTGATCACCGCGTCAGCGAGCCCCTCGTAGCGCTCCGGACAGAGTGAGGCGAAGCTGCCGCCGGCGACCACGAAGTATCCCTGGCGGCGGTAGTGTTCGATGAGCTCGCGCTGGCGCGGAAACTGCACGCCCATGCCCCCGATCCCGATGATGTCCGCTTCGGGCGCGAGCGGCAGAGTCTCGACATTCTCATCGACGATGCTCACCTGCCAGTGTGGCGGGGTGAGCGCGGCGAGCGTGGCCAGGCCGAGCGGCGGATTGATTGCGCGCTTTCCGCTCAGTACTTCATCGACCGCCCAGCGGAAGTTCCAGAAGCTCTCGGGCGATTTCGGATTGATCAGCAGCAGTCGCATAGTGTGCCGGACCGGTTCGGGGGCGGGGATGCGGTGCGCGGTTCGGAACTCCCCGAGCCAGAGCGGCCGCAGCCCGAGAATAAGGCCGTGCCGGACGGCCGCGTTTGACGGGCGTCAAATTCCGCCGGTGCGTGCCCGGTCGGGTGACTGACGCGCGCAGCCGGATCTGCTAAGTTTCGGGGCATGCCCAATTCCGAGCGCGACCGTCGCGCCTGGACGGATCAAGCCGTCCGGCGCATCGAAGCGGACTTCAACCGATCCGCCGATACCCACCTGATTCCGATCGAGCTGCCGCACTATCCGGGGGTCGAGCTGTATCTTAAGGATGAATCGAGTCATCCGACCGGCAGCCTCAAGCACCGCCTGGCGCGCTCACTCTTCTTGTACGGGCTCTGCAACGGGTGGATCGGCCCCGATACCGCGGTGGTCGAGGCGTCGAGCGGTTCCACGGCAGTCTCCGAGGCGTACTTCGCCCGCATGCTGAGGCTGCGCTTCATTGCGGTGGTGCCGCGCAGCACCGCGGCGGAGAAGATCGCCGCGATCGAATTCCAGGGCGGGGAATGCCACTTCGTGGACGACCCGAACCAGGTCTACGCACAGGCCGAACAATTGGCACGAGACGTGCGCGGCCATTACATGGACCAGTTCAAGTACGCCGAACGGGCCACGGACTGGCGCGGCAACAACAATATCGCCGAGTCCATCTTCAACCAGCTCGGCCGTGAACGGCATCCGGTACCGCGCTGGATCGTGTGCGGCGCCGGGACCGGCGGCACCTCCGCCACGCTCGGGCGGTTCGTGCGCTACAACCACTTCGCTACCGAGATCTGCGTCGCTGACCCGGAAGGCTCGGTCTTCCACCGCTATTTCGCCGATCGGACCGTGAGGACGCTCGAGCGCTGCGAGAGCTGCATCGAGGGAATCGGTCGCCCGCGGGTCGAGCCCTCGTTCATCCCCGAGGTGGTCGATCGGATGCTCGTGGTCCGCGACGCCGAGAGCATCGCCGCGGCGCGCGTACTGAGTGAACGTCTGGGCCGCTCGTGCGGCGGCTCGACCGGCACCAACCTGTGGGCCTGTGCGCAGTTGATCAGCGAGATGGTTGTGCGGGGACAGAGCGGCTCGGTGGTGTCGATTCTTTGCGATCAGGGCGAGCGGTACGCCTCGACCTATTTCAACGACGAGTGGGTGGCGGCCAAGGGACTCGATCTGAACCGTGGGATGCAGACGATGAGGGATTTTTTTGCCGGCCACGGCTTCAGCGCAGCGTGACCGGCTGACAGCCAAGGGGTGAATGTATGCGAAGCACAGAGAGAGTCACGCAGTTCGGGACGGCGCTGCGCGCTGCGACCGTGATGGCCGGTGCGGCGTTCGCACTGTTCTGCGGCGCGACGTACGCGGCCAATGCACCTCTGACGGTGCGCACCCAGTACGGCCGGGTCCGTGGCGCGCTCGAGCGTGGCGTCCTGGCATTCAAGGGCATTCCGTACGCCGCGCCGCCCGAGGGAGTGCTGCGCTGGACGGCGCCGCAGCCACCACGGTCCTGGCACGGTGTGCGCTCGGCGCGCCATTTCGGACCCGACTGCATGCAGCGTCCGACGCCCGGAGATCAGGCGCCACTGCGCACACGGCCGAGCGAGAACTGCCTATACGTCAATGTGTGGCGGCCGGTGCATTCCTCCGGCAAGCCTTTGCCGGTGATGGTGTGGATTTATGGCGGGTGGTACGTCGATGGCGGTACCTCTCCGGCCATCTACGATGGCACCTCGTTCGCGCGGCGCGGTGTGGTGTTGGTCAGCTTCAACTATCGGCTGGGAAATTTTGGTCTGTTCAGCTTCCCGGCGCTGCTGCGCGCGCATCAGCCGGTCGGGGATTTCACATTCATGGACCAGATCGCTGCGCTGCGCTGGGTGCAGCAGAACATCGCCGCGTTCGGCGGCAATCCGCACAACGTGACGGTGTTCGGGGAGTCCGCCGGCGGTGCATCGGTCAATGCGCTGCTCATCACGCCGCTCGCCCGGGGGTTGTTCCAGAAGGCGATCATCGAATCCGGCGGCGGCGCCGGCCGGCTGGGACCGGACCGGGCGCTGAGCGGCGGGGCGCAATCAGCAGAAGCGGCCGGTGTCCGGCTGGCGCATCAGCTCGGGGTTCACGGACGGGGCCCGAGGGCCCTTGCCGCGCTGCGCGCGCTGCCCGCGCAGCAGGTGCTGGAGGGTCTGAACATGCGCACTCGCGCTCACGTCGTCGGTTACGTGGGCGGACCGATCGTCGATGACCGGCTGTACTTCGGGCCACCGGTGCGCGAATACGCCAAGGGCATGGGGGCGCGTATCCCGGTGATGATCGGCACCAACAGCGCGGACCTCGGCTGGATGCAGGCGAAGTCCCTGCAGGCGCTGTTCGCGGAGTTCGGCCCCTATGCCGCGCGCGCGCGTGCGCTGTTCGATCCGACCGGCAAAGCGCCGCTGCAGCAGGTCTCGGCCGAAGTCGGCGGCGATGTGTGGATGATCGAGCCGGCGCGCGCGATCGCGCGGATTCTCTCGGCGCGCGGACAGCCCGTGTACGAGTATCGCTATTCCTACGTGCCGACCTCGATGCGCGGCAAGTGGTGGGGCGCCTGGCACGCCACCGAGATCCCGTTCGTATTCGATACCGTGCGCGTGCACTACGGGGCGCTCACCTCGCGCGCCGATGAGGCCATGGCCCGCACGATGCAACGGTACTGGGTGGCCTTTGCGCGGACGGGCCATCCCGATCCGGTCGGGGAGCCGCGCTGGCCGCGCTACCAGAGCCGCGCCGACCGGCTGATGAACTTTACGGACCACGGCCCGGTGTTCGAGCCCGACCCGTACCGCCAGCGGCTCGATCTGGTGCTGCGGGCGGGCCTGCAGCGGCCCGGAACCTGAAAGGGGGCGCCGGCCGCCGGAAACTCTCCGGCGACTGGCGTGCTCAAAGCGGCTAGGGAGCGTGCAGAGGATGATCGACATGAGGCGCGTGCGAGGTTTCGTTTGGGCGTGCCTGCTGGCGGCGACGCCGGCGCTCGGCGCCGTGGCGCACGCCGTGCATCCG
>JAKADE010000331.1 GCA_021820785.1 Pseudomonadota bacterium | reverse complement strand
AGCAACCGTGCGTCGAGCAGACCGACCAGGACGTCCTCGAGCGAGCCGTTGCAGAACCGGTCGAGGATGCCTTTGACGGCGCGGGCGGCGCCGACGGCGCGGCTTTCGCGGGCCGAGTAGATGTAGGTGCGCTGCTCGACGGTGTGCGTGACGAGCCCCTTGGCCTCGAGCCGCTTCAGTACGGTGCGCACCGTGGATTCCTTCAGGGGGCGCGCGAGCGCCTTCTGCACCGTGTCGGCCGAAGCGCGGCCGGACTGCCAGAGAATCTCGAGCACGGAGCGCTCGAGCGTGCCGAGATCCGTGATGTGGTGTCGGTTCATGACGCGACCCTCTGTAGTGCTACAGAGTGTAGCACTGCGTTCCGCCATCTACAAGCGACGAGCTGCCGCCCGCGCTGCGGTCAGATGCTGCGGCCGTAATAGAGTGCCGAGACGTGCGTCGCCTGGGCGAAGAACAGCCAGCGCTCGGTGAGCAGACCGAGCGCGGCGCACACCACCGCGAGGGCGCTGCTCGCGAGCGGAACGAGCCCGGCCGCCGTGAGCAGACTAAACAGCAGCGGCAGCAGGAACCCCAGCCCGAGCGCGATGCGGCGCAATTTCGCGCCGTGGCGCCGCGCGATCTGGTAGCCCATCTCGCGCAGCACGAAATTCTCCGCGAAGTGCGGCGCATCGAGCGGCTTCACCTCGGTGCCATGCGCCAGTCCGATCGCGCTCGCCAGGGTGGCGAGCGGCTGCTGGCGGTCGATGTGGCGCCAGTAGGCGAGTTTGGCGAGCAGCGCCGCAACGGCGGCGAGCGCGGCGAGCGCGGCCGGCAGCGCGCCGGCGCCGACGGTCAGGGCGTGCAGCAGCACGAACAGCGTGCCGCCGGAGAACAGTGCAAAGATCAGGTAATCGGGCGCCGTGTGCGGGTTGTGCCATTGCCGGATGGGCTTGAGGCTCCCGTAGATCATCGCGGTGCAGTAGACGGTGCCGAGTCCCGCCAGCGCCGCGGCGGCCCCGAGGAGGCGGGCGAGCGGTGCGGCAGGCGAACGGTAGACTGCAGCGGCGAAGGCCAGTGCCACCGGGTAGGTGAGCACCGCGGCCACGCCTTCGCGCGACAGCCACGAAGAGCGCCACTGGCTGAAGGCACGCCAGGCGCGCTCGCGGCGGCCCAGGTGCAGCGCCGAGGCGGCGAGGCCCGCGGTGGCGAGCACGAGCACGAGCCCGGTGCCGGCAAGGATCAGCGTGCGCGCCGCACCGGCGGCGCCTGCCGCGACATCCAGGCCGAGCCACGCGAGCAGCCCGTAGGCGAAGCCCGTGAGCGTCGTCAGCAGCAGGATCGAGGCGGCCGGTCTCATCGGCTGAGCGCCTTGTCGAGCAGGCGCAGCAGCGCCGCGCCCACGCCCTGGGCCGGCGGTGCCGGGGTCTCCTCGGGTCCTGTTGGAATCTGCGCCTGGCGCGGCGGCAGGTACTTGTTGGTCGGGCGGTAGTCGAGTTCCGCGAGCAGATCGACGCCGCCGCGTGCCTCGACGAGCTTGGAGACCGCGCTGTCCGGATCGGCCAGGTCCCCGAAATGGCGCGCCTTGGCCGGGCAGGTCGCCACGCAGGCCGGTTCGCGCTCCGCTGCGGGCAGCGCCTCGTTGTAGATCCGATCGATGCACAGGGTGCACTTGCGCATCACGCCGGCGTCTTCATCGAACTCGCGCGCCCCGTACGGGCAGGCCCACGAGCACAGCTTGCAGCCGATGCAGATGTCGGTGTTGATGAGCACGATGCCGTCTTCGGCGCGTTTGAACGAGGCGCCCGTGGGGCACACCGTGACGCACAGCGGGTTCTCGCAGTGCAGGCACGAGCGCGGGAAGTTCACGGTGCGCGAGCGCTCCGGACTCTCCGCCTCGTACGAGTGGATGCGGTTGAACCACACCCCGTCCGGATTCGCCCCGTACTTGTCGTAGTCGGGCAGGATGCCGGCCTCCCCGCCGGTGTTCCACTCCTTGCAGTTCACCGCACAGGCGTGGCAGCCCACACAGGTATCCAGGTCGATGACCAGACCCATCTTGCGCGCCCCCGGGGCGCGTTCCGGCAACATCGTCATGCGGGGTTCTCCGAGCGGCGCCTGATGCGCAGCGGATTGGCGCCGGGGCGCGGCGCGGTCTCATCGGGGCTGTCCGGCGCACAGCGCTCGAGGCGCACCGTGAGGTCGAACCAGGCGGCCTGTCCGGTCACCGGATCGGAGTTCGATTCCGGGGCATCGGCGCCGCTGCCCGGCAGGAACTCCGAGATGACGTGATTGAGGAGGAAGCCGCGGGTGAACTCCGGGGCATTGGGCTTCAATCCCCAGGCGCCCTCGCGCTTGCCGATCGCGTTCCAGGTCCACACCGTGTTGCGATTGACGCCGCTCATGGTGCGCGCGCGCGCCCTGAGACGCCCGGTGCGCGATTCGACCCAGATCCAGTCCTCGTCCGCGATGCCGAGTTCGGCGGCGAGGTCGCGGTGCAGATAGATGCGGTTCTCGGGCAGGATCTGGCGCAGCCAGGCGTTCTGCGAGCCCCAGGAGTGATACATGGCCATGGGCCGCTGCGTGATGGCGTGCAGGGGAAAGCGCGCCCGGTCGCTCATCGACTGCTCGAGTGGCAGGTACCAGATCGGCAGCGGATCGCAGTAGCGCGCGATGCGCTCGCGCAGCCGCTGCGGCGGGACGCGCGGGCCGTGGCCTTCGGCGGCGAGCCGCAGCCGCTGCAGCGGTTCGCAGTACAGCTGCAGAACGATCGGTTCCGTGGAGCCGATGAACCCCATGTGCTGCGCCCCGGCGAGGTAGTCGCGGTTGGCGAACTTGTAGTAGAGCTGCTCCGGCGGCAGGTGGTACGACCAGAACCCGCCATTCTCGACGTAGCGGCGCAGCTGCTCGGGATTCGGCTCGCCGCGACCGACGCCGTTGCCGTCGGCGCCGCGAAAGCCGGCGAGCGGACCGATGCCCGGGCGGCGCTGATGATGCACCATGTAGTCGGCGTAGGAGGCGTAGAGCGGACCGCCCTCGTCGGCCGTGAAATCCGGCAGGCCGAGCCGTCCGGCGAGTTCGATCAGCACGTCCTGGAACGGCCGCACGTCCCGTCCGGGGTCGAGCACTGGCACGCGGATCGCATCGGCCGGGCCGTGTGCCGAGCCGATCGGCCGATCGAGCAGCGAGATGCAGTCGTAGCGCTCGAGGTAGGTGGTATCGGGCAGGACCAGATCGGCATAGGCGACCGTCTCGGAGGCGAACGCATCGGCCACCACGACGAACGGGATGCGGTACTCGCCGTTCGCCTCGACGGCGCTCAGCATGCGGGTCGTCTCGGCGGGGTTCATGGCCGAGTTCCACGCCATGTTGGACATGAACAGGAACAGCGTGTCGATCTTCTGCGCGCCGGCCTCGAACGCCCGCGCGATGGCCATGTGCATCAGGCCGTGGATGGCGAGCGGGGCCTCCCAGGAGAAGGCGCGATCGAGCCGCAGCGCCTCGCCGTCGGCATCGACCAGCAGGTCCTCCGGGCCGAGCGGAAAGCCGAGCGGCGCGGCATCGAGCGGGGTGCCCGGCGGTCCCACGGTGCGCCCGGGCGCGCCGCCGCCCGGGATGTGTTTGGGATAGGGGGACTTGTAGCGCCACGAGCCCGGGGTGTCGACCGCGCCGAGGAGCATCTGCAGCACGTGGATCGCGCGGCAGGTATGGAACCCGTTCGAGTGCGCCGAAATCCCGCGCATGGCGTGGAGGGCCACCGGACGGCCGACCATGCGCTCGTGACGGCGGCCGGCCGTGTCGGTCCAGGGCTGCTCGAGCACCACCGGGTGCTCGAACGCGGCCGCGGCGATCTCCGCGGCCAGGCGCCGGAGGGTGGCGGCGCTGACGCCGCAGCGCGCGGCGATGGCCTCCGGCGCATACGAGGCGTCGCTGTAGCGCTCGGCGAGCAGCGCGAACGCCGGGCGCAGCGCGCCGCCGTCGGGGCGCGTGAAGCGGCCGAACAACGCCGGATCGATGCCGGTCGCGTCTGCCGGAACGAACGTCCCGCAGGTGCGGTCGTAGGCGAGCGGGCGGCCTTCCGCGTCGCGGGCTATGAGGCCGTGCTCGGCGCTGCCCGGCCGGTCGATGACGAGGTGGTGCGCGTTGGTATAGCGCACCAGGAATTCGGTGTCGATCTTCCCGGCCTCAAGCAGGCAGTGGATGAGCGCGAGCACCAGCAGTCCGTCGGTACCCGGCGTCACCGCGATGAACTCATCGGCAATCGCCGAGTAGCCGGTGCGCACCGGGTTGAACGAGACGATCTTCGCCCCGCGCGCCTTCAGGCGCGAGAGTCCGAGTTTGATCGGGTTGGAATCGTGGTCCTCGGCGACCCCGAACAGCAGGAAGAGCCGCGCGTGCTCCCAGTCCGGCTCGCCGAACTCCCAGAAGGCCCC
>JAKADE010000330.1 GCA_021820785.1 Pseudomonadota bacterium | reverse complement strand
CTCGTGAGCATGAAGCGCCGAGCGCCATCCGTACACCACTGGAGCCGCGCCATGCATCGCCGATTGCGAACCCTTCTGGCAGCCACCGTGCTCGCCGCCCCGTTGTGCGCCCTCGCCGCCACCGCGCACCCGCTCGCCCTCAAAGTGACCCGCAGCGGCTACCTGCGCGCCCCGGGCGTGAGCTTCATGCTGTACGACGACAATTACAGCCCGATCTTCTTCGACCAGAAGGACGCCGCCCTGCAGATCATCCTGCACGGTCACCGCATCGCCACCAACGGCAGCGTGCGCCTGTTGCCCACGCCCCAGCAGTGGGATGCGATTCCGCATTTGATTCGCAAGCACGCCGACCGTGCGCAGGACCGGCTGAGCGCGCACCTGGACTACCCCGCCTATCACCTGCACTACAAGGTCGTGGTGTCGGCCGAACCGGGCGGCGTGCGCGTCAGCGTCGACCTCGACAAGCCGCTGCCGAAGGCGCTGATCGGGCGCGCCGGGTTCAATCTGGAGTTTCTCCCCTCGATCTACATGGACAAGGCCTATGCCATCGACGGCAAGGTCTTCGGGGTGCTGCCGCGCTACCCTGAGGACCGCATGATCAGCGCGCCCGGGAAGCTCGGCGTTCCCGGCGAGCCCTGGTACGTGCGCCAATGGCACCACGCACTCGGCTGGACCGAGCCGCTGCCGTTCGCGCAGGGCCGACACCTGACGCTGGCCGTGAACGATGCGCTCGATCGCGTCAGCATCCGCTCCGAGAGCGGCCCGCTGATGCTCTATGACGGGCGCGACGAAGCGCAGAACGGCTGGTTCGTGGTGCGCACACTGATTCCCCCGGGCAAGACCCACGATGCAGTGGTGTGGCACATCCACCCGAGCAACCTGCCGCACTGGATCCGCCCGCCGATGATCGCGCACAGCCAGGCCGGCTACGCCGCGGCCTTGCGCAAAGTGGCCGTCATCGAACTCGACCGCCGGTTCAAGGGGCCGAAGCACGCCGAACTGCTGCGGCTCGGCGCCGACGGCGCGTACCACCTCGCCTATCGCGGCCGGCTGTCACTGCCGGTGCGCTGGCTGCGCTACCGCTACGCCAAGTTCAATTTCTCCCCGGTCACCCGGCCGGGCCTGTACGTCATCCGCTACGCCGGTGTGCGCAGTGACGTCTTCCCCATTGCGCAAAACGTGTATGCCAACACATGGCAGACCTCGCTCGATGGTTTCCTCGCCGAGCAGATGGATCACGTCTCGGTGCGCGACGCCTACCACATGTGGCACGGCGTGGCCCACCTCGACGATGCGCGTCAGGCGCCGCCGGACCTGACGCATTTCGACGGCTACTGGATGGGTCCGAACATCGAATCGCCCTACAAGCCGGGTCAGCACATTCCGGGGCTGAACGTCGGCGGCTGGTTCGACGCGGGGGACTTCGACAATGATGCCTTCGGCCAGTACGGCACCATCATCAACCTCGCCACCACGTACACCACGTTCCATCCCCGATGGGATGAGCTGTCGGTGAACGAGACCACCCGCTCGGTCATCATGCATAAGCCCGACGGCGTGCCGGACCTGCTTGAGCAGATCGAGCACGGCGTGCTGCAGACCCTCGCCCAGATTCATGCGGTAGGCCACCCCTTCACCGGCATCCAGTCCCCTTACCTTCTCGGCTACACCTTCGTCGGGGATGCCGCCTCGCAGACCGATGGGCGACGGTATGATCCGAAGCTCGCCCCGGGTCAGATCAAGGGCGGCCGGTCGGGCACCCCGGATGACCGCTGGGCCTGGACCATGACCTCCCCGGACATGGAATACGGCGCCTCGGCGGCCCTCGCGGCCGCTTCTCGCGCCCTGCACGGCTGGAACGACCCGCTGGCCAGGCGCTGCCTCACCGCGGCCGAGCGGATGTGGTCGCTGGCACGGTCGCAAACCGATCGACCGGATTTCCGGCCCGACCACGAGGGTTCCGGCGGCTTTCGGGAGCAGGCCATGGGATCACCCGAATGGGCCGCCACCCTGGAGTTGACCCTCGCCACCCATGGCGCAGCGCCTTACGAGGCGCGGCTGAAGGCGATGCTGCCGGCGATGCTCGGCCACATCGGGGACGGCGGCTGGGAAGCCGTCGAGGCGCGCCAGTACCTGAGTGGCGCCGAGCGCCGGCAACTGCGCACCGCCGTGCAGGCCTACCTGCCGGAGATGAATCGCAGACTCGCCGCGACGCCCTTTGGCGTCCCGCCCTCGCTCGGGGCCTGGGGGGACTCCTCGCAGGTCGCGGAATTCGGGGTCGCGATGTACTTCCTGCACGAGGCATACCCGCACCTGGTCGGCCCCGAGTACACCCTGCGGGCGGCCAACTACCTGCTCGGCACCCACCCGGCCTCCAGCGTCTCGTACATCTCGGCGATCGGAACGGCCTCGAAACTCAAGGCCTACGGCAACAACCGCGCCGACAACACGTTCATCCCGGGCGGCATGATTCCCGGTTACGTCATCATCAAGCCGGATTTCCCCGAGTGCATCACGAACTTCGGCTTCCTCTGGTACGAGGATGAGTACACCGTCGATGCCGCGGCCACGTGGATCCTGGAGGCCAACGCGGCCAGCGCCCTGGTGCAGCAGCAGGCCGGTCCGGCCGGCCACCGCACCTGAGGTCACCGCGACGCACGGGCCGGCGCAGACTCCACGAGCGTCTCTGCGCCGGCCCCGGCGTCACCCCTCAGGGCCGCGCGGCGTTTTCCAGCCGATAGCGCAGCCAGACGGCACCGCCGTCGAGCACCTCGCAGCTCGCCAGCTGCATGCCCGTGAGCGGCGCGCGCCGCCCGGATTCCTCCACGACCGAATCGAACACGCTCGGGGCCCCCTGGGCGCCGTCCACCGCAGGACACACCGCAAGACTGATCTCGTCGATCAACCCGGCGCGCAGGAACGCGCCGTTGACGTGGCCGCCGCCCTCGATCAGCAGCCGCCGGATCCCGAGCTCGTCATAGAGGAACTGAAGCGTCGCGGCCAGATCGAGCGTGCACTCCCCGGCGAAGAAATATGACACCCCGTCGCGTCGCAGCCCCTCGAGGTGCGCATCGGACACGTCAGAGCCGAGCACCACGACGATCGGATCGCCGCCGATGTCGGCCCGTCCCCAGGCAATCTTGCCGTGCACGTCGAGCACGATTCCGAACGCCGGCGCCTGCGGCCGGGGCAACCAGGGCTCGCGCGGATAGACCTGCTCGCTGCGCGCCGGATACGCGCTCGCCTTGGCGAATTCCTGTCCGGTCACTCGCCCGATGAGCCACGCGTCCCCCTGCAGACGCTCGTGCAGGCGCTCGAACAGCGTCCCGCCGTCGCGGGTTTCGGGGCGCCAGCGGCTGTGCAGAATGCGCCCATCGAGGCTCGCGACCATGTGACAGATGACATAGGGTTTCATGAGGGATCTCCGTCGGCCCGGGCCGCGCCGCAGTGCGTCCGGGCGTTTTAAACCAGGCCGCCGCACCCGCGCAATGCTCTTCAGGGAGAGGAAAAATGATAGCGCGCGCACACTTCGGGCCGGCAACGCTGGCAAATCCGGCGCAATCGTCGTATCACTCGCGGAACATCGGGTTAGGCAGGCAAGGGCTGCCCCGGGTTCGACCCATGATCGACATCACCGTGTTCGCCACCATGGCACTGCTGCTTGTCGGCTACGCCGCTGTGCTCTACAGCGGTCTGCGGCGTGCCCGGCGACGGCTGGCCCGCGCCTGGCTGCACCTGGATTTCGCCTGGGACCGGCGCGACGGGGATCTGTTGAAGCTCCTCGAACTGTGCCGCCAGGATGGCGCATGCGACGGGGAACTGATCGAGCGGGTGCTGCGTGCACGCGAGGCACTGCAGGACGCACGGCAACGGCGCGACGTGTCTGCCGTAAACGACACCGAAGCGACGCTGCGCCGCGCGCTGGCGCCGGTGTATCCGGCCGCCTCGCGCCAGCGTCACGGGCATACCGAGGCCGTGGTCCGCGCGCTCCGGTTTCGCATCCAGGCACACGAGCAGGCCATCGCAGCGGCGCACACGCGCTACAACGAAGCGGCGAGCAGGCTGAATTCCCGGATCGAGATGCTGCCCGAGACGCTGATCGCGAACCTGTGCGGCATGACGCCCGTGGCACTCCTGCAGTGCGAGGCGAGCGCGCAGGCGGACACCGGTCTCGGCCTGGCCTTCAGCAAGTGACCGCGCCCGAGCCGCCCCCCTCAAGGACTGGCTCACCGCCGCCGATACCCTCAATACGTCCGTATCGCAGGATGACTGCATGGCCCTGAATCCCCGTACATCCGTCGGCTGCCGCGCCTGCCGTGAACCCGGAACCGCACCGGAATTCACCATGGCGTTCCAGCCCATTCTCGACAGCGATTCCGGCGCCATCTATGCGCACGAGGCCCTGGTGCGTC